>JAASTM010000100.1 GCA_021767325.1 Spirochaetales bacterium | reverse complement strand
GGCCGTCATACCACCTCGCTGCGCGAACTCTTCCTTGTCCCCGGATTGGGCTGCATTATCGACTCGCCGGGCATCCGTGAGGTCGGATTATGGTCGGACGCCGACGGACTGAACTCGGCCTTTAACGATGTCATCGAAGAGGTCGAAGCTCTGGCCGCCGAATGTAAGTTTTCCGACTGTGCCCATGAAGGTGAGCCCGGCTGCGCCGTTGCCGAAGCCCTCGGAGATGGAACCCTGAGCCAGGAGAGATACCAAAACTACTTGAAACTGAAGCGTGAAATGGAATACGCCGCTTCAAGAGAATACGAACGCCTTAGACGCGAGCGGGAGAAAAAATGGAAGGACATCGCCAAGTTCTCCCGCCAGATCAAGAAAGGGAAACAGGACTTGCACTAAATGAAACGCAACCAATACACATATACTGATAAAAATAGCAGCCGGGACGGCGCATTTATCTGCCGAAACTGCGGGGCCCCGGTCCATGCCTGGGCTCCTGGAACAAGCCAGCGTAACCACTGTCCCTACTGCCTGTACAGCCTGCACGTAGACATCACCCCCGGCGACCGCAAGGAGCTCTGCCGGGGAATCATGGAGCCGATCGGATTGTGGGTTCGGGAGGGTGGAGACACCGCCCTCCTGCACCGCTGCCGAAAGTGCGGGGCGCTGCGCTCCAACCGGCTGGCCGGCGACGACGACGAGCAGGCTCTGCGCAACCTGGCCGAAACAGCACTCCAGGCGGTGGGGTCCGCTGACAGATAGTCTGACGGGCCGCTGCCGCGGGCCTTGAGCCTATCATAGCTCGTCGCAGTCACAGTAGAGCATTCAAGGCTTGACGCGTCGGCATGAAATCCTTAATGTATGTTAGTACTTACTAACATTAGATGGAGAGTGAAAATGAAAATCATAGTAATAAACGGCAGCCCGAATAAAACTGGCAATACTGCCGCCTTGGCAGAGGCGGCCCTGCAGTCCGCCCGAAAGGCCGGGGCCGACACGGAACATATCTTCCTCCGCGACCACCGAATTGAGTTCTGCCGCGGCTGCCTGTCGAACGGGACATCGCAGTTCTGCATGAGCGCCGGCCACTGCGTGATTCCGGATGACATGGAAATGCTCAGAGCAAAACTGCAGGCCGCCGACGGCATCATCCTGGCCTCGCCCTCCTACGGCCTCGAGCCGACCGCCCGCATGAAGAACTTCATCACCGACCGGCTCGGCCTGCTGGCGGTCTACACCTCTGCACTCAAGGGAAAGTACTTTGCCGGGATCTCCACCGCCGGGGCAATTGGTGCCAAGGCGGTGGCCAAAAAGCTGGCCCGCAGCTATTCCACCGGCTTTTTCGGCCGGGCCTATGTCTCGGGCTGGGTCGGCGCGGCTGTAAGAGATACCGCCCTGAACTCCGAGTCGCCACAGGCTGAAGCGGCGCGCCGGCTCGGCACGAAAATGGTACGCGACATCCAGCGGGGCAGCACCTACCCCATCCAGCAGCTCGGCCAGCGCCTCATCACCCGCATGGTTGTGCGGCCGATGATCGTAAAAAACATACTGGCACACCGTGACACCACCATGCGGGCGGTGTATGCAACCCTGGTTGCACAAGGAGTACTGTAGTGAACCAAGACAAAATGCCTGAAAAGAAGGCCACCGGCGGGCAAGCCGCGGGCGGACCGTCCGGATCAAGCATCACCGGCTCAAGCCGCCAGGCTCAGACGACCCGGCAGAAGCTCCTGCAGGCGGCCCGAGTAGAGTTTGCCAATTACGGACTGCGGGGGGCCACTACAAAGCGCATAGCTGCGGCGGCCGAGGTGGCCGAGGTCACACTTTTCCGGCACTTCGCCACGAAGGAGGAGCTGCTGAAGGCGGTGATGGAGGAGTACTCCGGCCTCTCGATCTTCGATGAGACACTCAAGGCCCGTCTTACCTGGGACCTCAAAGCCGACCTCGAGCTGATCGGTTCTGAGTTTCTGCGGATGACAGATGCCGCGGTCCTCCCCATGCTGGCATCGATAACCGAGGCAATCCGCAGCCCGGAGATACGCGGTCTGGTGGCCGAAGCGCCCCGCCGGCAGCGCGAGTTCATGGCATGGTACCTAACCGAACAGATACAGCGGGGCGGCTGCCGGGATCTGCCGGACGTACAGCTGGCCGCGCAGGCATTTTTAGCACCATTCTTCGAACAGAGCATTGCCAAAGCGGTGTACTCGGACACAGGCCCATCCCACACCGAAACCGTGCAGCAGCTGGTCGACATCTTTCTAAGGGGGATAAAATGACCAGCCCTCAAATTAGAATCCGCCCGTTTCGCCCACACCAGGCTGCCGAGACATCCGCTCTAATCAATGCAGTGTTTGATGAGTTCGTAGGCTGTGACTACAGCCGGGAGGGGAACCGGACCTTCTATGACTACACCACCCCGCAGGCCATCCAGGAGCGGTACGCCGCCGGTAATCTGCTGTTCGTGGCCCAGGCGGGGTCCGCAATTATCGGAATGATCGAGATACGGGATCTCTGCCATATCTCTCTGCTGTTCGTCGGCAAAGAGTATCACAAAATGGGAATTGCCCGGCGCCTCTTCGAAACTGCCATTGCCGGCTGCAGATCGAGAAACCCGGAACTCAGTACCTTTTCAGTCAACGCCTCACCGTATTCAGAACAAATCTACCGCCGTCTCGGATTCACCCCGTGCGCCGGACTCACCGAAAAGGACGGGATCAAATACATTCCAATGGAGATGAAAATTCCACACATCAAATAGAGATTGGTGCTATACTGCCTGCATGGCTTCAGACTGGGTTTCATATAATCAACTCGCCTGGACGGAGGACTTCTTAGCCGATCCTGCGGATTACGAGCAGGAAGTCGCGCATTATGCCGATTTAGTCTGGCAGCACGCCGACCCGCCGGTGAAAACACTGCTGCATTTCGGCTGCGGCGCCGGCGGTCATGACCTCTATTTCAAGCGGTATTTCGCGGTCACCGGTGTCGATCTCAGCGTCGGAATGTTGGACAAGGCCCGCGAAAAAAATCCCGAGATTGAGTACATCGAAGGTGACATGCGGACAATCCGCTTAGACCGGCAGTTCGATGCAGTGGTAATACCCGACAGCATTGACTATATCGCTACGAGGGGCGGTCTACAGCAGGTTATCCAGACCGCCGCACTACACCTCCGCACGGGCGGGGTGCTGCTGATAGTCTGCAGCACGGCCGAGCAGTTTCGGAACAACAACTTTGTCTACACGGGCGAAAAGGATGACGTGCATGTAACTCTCTTCGAAAACAACTACGCCAATCCGTATACACCGCAGACCCACGAAATAACCCTGTTCTATCTGATCCGGCGGAACGGCGCGCTGGAGACCTACTCCGAACACATAGTCGCCGGGCTCTTCCCGCAGGCCAGCTGGGAGGCGCTGTTCACGCAGGCCGGCCTCACCGTATACTCGCAGAACCTATTCGGGGCTTACGACCAGTACCTGTTCGACGACGGAGAGTACACCCAGACGATATTTATTGGACGGAAGCAGTAATTGATTGATTTCAACACCTTAGAACAGACTTCAGTAGATATCCTGCACAGCAGCTTTGTCGAGGCGTTTTCGGACTACCAGGTAGAAATCGACCTGCCGCTCGAGAAGCTCGGCAGCATGCTGCGCAGACGGGGCTACACCCCCGAGTTATCCATCGGGGCCTTCGAAGGCGAAAAGTTGGTCGGATTCGTGCTGAACGGTCTGCGCAGCTGGGGAGGCCAGCCGACCCTGTACGACTGCGGCACCGGGGTAGTGCCGGAGTATCGCCAGCGCGGCATCACAAAGAAGGCCTTCAACGAGGTTCTGGCGCTCGCTCAAAAAAACGGCCTCCACCAGTACCTGCTGGAGGTCATCCAGTCGAATACACCGGCCGTCGAGCTGTATCGGAAGCAGGGCTTTCACACCACCCGTTCCCTGGCCTGCTTTCAGATCGATAAGTCGAGTATCCCGGCCAAGCCTCGGTCTGCGGCGAGCTTCGAGCGCCGGGCTATCGAAAATCTGGACTGGCCCCTGCTGAAGTCTTTCTGGGATTTCGAACCCTCCTGGCAGAATTCGATTGCATCGGTGACGGCGGTAGCCGGTTCTTTTGAAGCGATAATCGCACGCTTAGGAGATGCTGTTGCCGGGTACGGGATAATCGAAACAGGTTCCGGCGACATTCCCCAGTTAGCCGTGCGAATAGACTACCGGCGGCAGGGCGTCGCCGCCGGTCTCCTGCATGAACTGGCAAAATACACAACTTCGGATGACTTAGTCCTGTTGAATATCGATGCGGCCTATCCCGGTATGAACGCATTTCTGCAGGCCCTTGGCTTCGAACACTTCATCGATCAGTATGAGATGTTTTTGAGTTAATCCCTCTTTTCATTGGCATTCCCGCGTAAGAACACATATGCTTAATAAGTAATGATTGGATCCGAAGAAATGAGAAAAATGGTGGCGGACCTGCTTACCGCACAGCTGTTTGCAGTGCTGTCCACACGCGGAGAAAAAGACCTCCACTCTGTACTGGTCGCTTTTGCTGCGTCGGAAGATATGCGGCAGATTGTCTTCGTCACTCCCCGCCAGACAAGAAAATTCGAGAACATCCGGAAGTATAACTCCGTCTCCCTGTTTGTCGACAATCGCACCAACGATATCACCGATCTGCAACGGCTCCTGGGAGTCGAAGCCCGGGGCACGGTCAAGGAGGTTGAAGGCGAACAGCGAACAGAGTACCAACGCATGTTTGTCGCAAAGTTCCCCCAGCTGAGCTGGTTTGTGGAGTCGCCCGGCAGCGCTGTAATGAAACTAGAGGTACAGCGTTACGACGTGGTGTACCACTTTCAAAACGTAACTGTGCTGGAAATGCAATGATCTACACTATCGGCATGATTCCCCCGGAAAAGGCTGCGGAATGCGGGGCCAAGGCGGTCGCCCTCGACCGGCTGTGGAACATGGAACTACCGATTTCCAAGGGCAAAGTGATCGGTACAGAAATCTACCGCCGCTTTGTGCAGGATAGCGGGCTTCAGGCTGCCATCAACCTCGCCTTAGCGGAGAAACCGCTCGACCACATGCGGTGGGAAGAGATATGGGACCTCTCGCAGAAAATCCGCCTGCAGTTCCTCAAGACTCCGCTCCCACAGGCGGTTCAAAGCCTGTTGATCGAATCTCTTGGAGCACTCATAGACCTGCCTCTGGTAGTGAGATCCTCATCGGTATTCGAGGACACCCTAGGCAGCTCTTTCGCCGGCCTGCACGACTCCCTTGTAAATGTAAACGGCAGCGAGGCCGTTTTGAATGCTGTTAAGGAGGTCTGGAGTTCGCTCTGGTCCGACCGGGCGCTGATGTATTTCAAGGAACTCGGCCTGAGCGTTGAAGAATCGGCAATGGCGGTGGTAGTACAGGAGTTTATACCCGGGCAGAGTTCCGGAGTCTGTTTTACTCGCGCCCCCCACTCATCCGATCAGCTCTTGATCGAGGCGGTGCCGGGGCTCAACGAGGGGCTGGTATCGGGAACCGTCACCCCCGACCGCCTGTCAGTAGACCGCAGCACCGGCGACATCCTCGAATGGACACGGGCACAACGCAGCCATGAAACCCGGCCGGCCGGGCAAGGGGTGCAGAGAGTAGCGGTTTCCACCGCCGAAAGCCGGCTGGTTCTGCGCGAAACAGAGGTCAAACGCATTGCAGAGCTGGGCCTCCGGCTCGAACAGAGCTTCCAAGGTCCGCAGGATATCGAGTGGACCCTTTGCCAAGGAAAACTGTACCTACTACAGGCCCGCCCGATAACCGTACCTCAGGCCGGCGACACACCTCTGTGGCAGCTGGATGACAAGCGCGCCTGGTACCGCAGTTTGCATGTCTCCTATGACCGGCTTATGGAACTGAAGCAGGAGATCCAGGAGCAATACTTTCCCGAACTGGAACGCACGGCCGCAAGCCTGGGCGCGGCCGACCTGAATGCAATGGATGCCGCCGCTCTCGAGGAGGAAGTACAGCGCCGCAAAAACCTGGTGGAAGACTGGGAGCGCACCTACTGGGATATGTTCATTCCCTTTGCCCACGGGGCACGGCTGTTCGGAGAAGTGTACAACCGGGTCATGCAGCCGGAAACTCCGTTCGAGTTCATCGAACTGCTGACTCATGAAAAGATGGAAAGCCTCCGCAGAAACCGTGAGCTCACCCGCCTGGGACAGAAGGTCCGGCCCTTTTCGCATGTGGAGTCGGCGGAGCAGCTGCCGGAGCAAATCCGACACGAGCTGCAGCGCTTCATGGAAAACTACGGCAAGACAGCCTATTTCGACTCGCTCCTGTTCAGAGATATAGATAAGGTACTGCAGCTGGCCCGCCGCTTTGCCGCCCACGATAGCACTCAGAAGCGCGGTGAAGGCCGCGAACAAAAACGCCGCCGCCTGGAGGCAGCGTTCCTGGACACCATGTCTGCTCTCGGACGGGAGGACGGGCGGGAACTGCTCGAACTGGCCCGCATTAGCTACCGGCTGCGGGACGACGACAACCTGCAGGTATCCAGAATCGAGGCGGAGTACCTGCGCGCCCGGGATGAACTGGCCCGGCGCCACGCCGGACCGCACTCAACGCCCGACCCGCCGGAAGCTCACGCACCGGCCCGGCAGGATGAACCGCGGGCATCCCATGGAAAGGCCGCCGCCCCATTCATCAAGGCGTACGGCCGCTTACAAGACAAAAACATACATGTAAAAGCCCGGCAGATCACCGGAACCAGTGCCAGCGCCGGCATTGCCACCGGCCGGGCCAGGGTAATCGAAACGGCCGACGACCTGTTTGCAGTACAAGCGGGAGAGGTGCTGGTCTGCGATTCAATCGACCCCACCATCACCTTTGTTATCCCTCTGGTGGCGGCGATCGTTGAGCGACGCGGCGGGATGCTGGTTCATGGAGCTATCATCGCCCGGGAATACGGCATACCCTGCATTACCGGTATCCCGGAGGTCACCACCATTTTTCATACCGGCGATGTGCTGACGGTGGACGGTTTTCTGGGAATAGTGACTCTCTTAGAAGCGTGAACAACCGCCACTTGCCATCATAAATGTAGAGCCCACAGTACAGAATTGAATTCTTACAAAAACAACATTTTTCGATCACAAAAATGAATAAAATTATGTATAATAATGCAATAATAATCGAGGAAAATCAGAATGAGTTTTCGTGTCCACAAGCCAATTACAGCATCGCCGTTCGCTATCCTTATTCTACTGTTCATCTCCGCCGCTTTGCCGGCCCAGATCACCCTGAGCAGCCCCTCGTTCCCTGAAAAGGAATCAATTACCTATATACGCAGCTCCGAGCACGGCAGTGAAATGGTATACGTGGAAATGCACCTGGTCGAGCCAGGGCCAGGCGGGTTAAGTGGCACAGGCGGGGGTGCCGACGGCTTCAGCCCCGCAGATAGCACCACTCAGCACACCGGCCCGGCCCCCGCCCGACCGTACTACCGCTACCGTATGCGTTCCGATTCCAAGGAGATGCTGGTCAAATTGGATGCCGACACCCTGGAGGTCTTCTACTCGGAGGTACGCCTGAAAAATACCTACAGTACCGTCAG
>JAASTM010000099.1 GCA_021767325.1 Spirochaetales bacterium | reverse complement strand
CGCCAGCCACTCCTGCAGGCTCCCGAAGGGACACACCCAGCCGCAAAATGCCGGCCCCACCGCAATCGCCAGCACGAACACAATGATCATCAGAATGAAACTCGAGGCGTGGGTCTGCTTCACAAAATCCCCCACCGCCGCAAACTGGTACATCGACACCACCCCGCCGAAGGGGCACACCGCATGCAGCGAGGCATCCGACACCAGCGGAATTCCCCCGCCGCTCTCCGATAGGGTATGGTTCACTGCGATGAAGGCAATCAGCACAAAGAAGAATACCTGCACCCCCGTCCGAATTCGGGCCACCCGTTTCCGGGATACCCTTTTTTTCTTTTTTTCTGCCATTTCGACCACTCCTTTATCAGCATATTTTTTATTAGTTACTTGTTATAAAAAGCCCTGTACCGGCGCCAAAGATCCGACACTATCAGAAGGAGAAGTGCGGATCGCTGATAACTCCAGCCTCATTGCGGCTGCCGATAATGCTCCGGTAGTCACTTATGCTGATATGCTCCGGCGTGTACTCCTGGCCGTAGCGCTGCAGCTGGCGGGCGAAGGACCGCATGTGGTTGCGCGAACCCTTCAGCAGGTTCTGGTACACCACCCGCACATCGTCGTTGACGCTGCCGCCTATCAGTTCCTGCAGGTCGGCAATGTCCAGGTCCTCGATCAGGGCCCCCACTTCCAGCGCCGCTGCATACGAGGACAGCCCCCTCTCGGTCAGCTCGGCGTAGAGCTCTTCGAACCCCTCATTGGCATAAGTGCCGCGATATGCTGACGATTCGTTCGGCACCGGGTCCGCGAGACCGTAGCGCTCAATCAGCAGCTCCATTGAGTCCATATGGGTCTCCTCGCTTTCGGCAATGTTCGCAAACACCGGTATGTTCCACTTTTCATACAGCGTCAGGTAGACATCCCGGGCCAGCTTCTCCTCCTCCCGCATCAGCAGAATGCCCGCTTCCTCTGCGCTGCTCAGGGTTCCCGGTTCGATGTCCTGCAGTACCGCTTCGATACTGCCACTCGGGCTGTTTCTCTGCGCCAAGAGCGGCGTAGCCGCTGTAATGGCGAACAGCACCAGTATTCCGATCCCAATAATTGTCTGTTTTCTTTTCATCTTACTTCCTCCCGCCGGGGCTGTCGGGCGCCGGCTTGTGTGTACGCAACAAATATGGCAGGGAAATATGAAGGAAGTGTGAAGCAAATATATAGTTTTTTCTATTTAGAGCAGCCATTAGACATACTGCCGGCACATTGTTGTACCGGCAGCATAGGTAGATCAATTGGTTAGATTTTTTTTCTATTCCGAATCGAGAGCGGCAGCCTTCTCGGTGACTTTGCCGATATCCTGCGTGCTGAATATCTTATCCGTGTCTAAAATCACGACAAATCTCTCATCTAATTTCCCGATGCCCTCAATGAAGTCGGTATCGAGTTTTGTCCCGATTCGGGGGGTGGGTTCTACCTGTTCGGCAGAAATTTCTACCACCTCTTCTACGGAATCGGCGATGGTGGCTATCCGAATTGTGTCACCCGCCAAACTCACCTCCAAAACTATAATGCTGGTATCAACACCTGGTTCGGTGATAGTCAGGCCGAACTTATAGCGTAAATCGACCACCGGGACTACGTTTCCGCGTACGTTGATAACTCCGCGCATAAACGCGGGCATCTTGGGCACTCGCGAAATATGTTGATACTCGAGCACCTCCTCTATATTCAAGACCTCGATTGCATACCACTCGCTATCTAATTGAAAGGTGAGGTAATGATGTGTGTTCCTTTGCTCTTGCATATTTTTCGTCCTCGATTAGAAGCGTTCGAACTCATCGGAATCGAGGTGCTCCAGGTTTGACTGTTGATTCGCCGCGGCAGCAACCTTACCTTCATCTCTCTTCCGGTCCGTTTTATACGGAGTTATATCGGTGGGTACATCATTTTTCGGGCGCGTAAGCTGAGTTCGATGGGCCCGCTGGTCGACCTCACGGATAGTAAAAAATGAGATCGATTCTTCCAGGCCCTTCGCCTGTCCCGAGAGTTCATCGGCAATCGATGCCATCTCTTCAGAGGCCGAGGCGTTGTGTTGGATGATCTGGTCCAGCTGCACTATTGCCGAGTTTATCTGCTCTGCTCCGCCGCTCTGCTCCCGGCTGGAGGCAGTGATCTCCTGTACCAGCTCTGCAGTTCTGCGGATATTGGGGAGCAACTGCTCCAGTTTTCCGCGCGCTTTTTCAGCTACCGAGGCGGTCGAGCTTGATAAGTCACTGATTTCGCCGGCGGCATCCTTACTGCGGGCGGCCAGCTTGCCCACTTCGGAGGCTACTACCGCAAATCCTTTCCCCTGTTCACCAGCCCGGGCGGCTTCGATCGATGCATTCAGCGAAAGCATGTTGGTCTGGCGTGCAATCTCTTCGATGATGGTTATCTTCTCTGCAATTTGATTCATAGCATCTACCGCCTCGATGACCGCCGCACCGCTCTCTTCAGCGTCCTTGCTGGCCTGCAGGGCAATTTTCTCGGTTTCAGCGGCATTCTCAGCATTCTGTGAGATATTCGAGCTCATCTGCTCCATAGAAGAGGAAACCTCCTCTACCGAACTGGCCTGCTCAGTAGCACCGCTGGAGATCTCTTCGGCACTCGAAGACATCTGCCGGCTTACCGAACTGAAGTTTTCACTGGCATCCTTCACCGTTCCAACCACATCGGTGAGTTTATTTTGCATGTAGCGCAGAGAGTCTACGAGTTGTCCGACCTCGTCCTTCCGCTGAATAGACAGCTCCTGGGTGAGGTTACCTCCGGCTATCTCCTCCAGCTGGCTCGAAACGGTCTGGATGGCCCGTACAGAGCGCCGGATAAGAAAAGTGAGCAGCAGCGTAACAAAGAGTACCACCAGAATGCCTGCAATTACTGTCGCATTCCGGATATTCTGTACTGTATTATTCACGATTGAGGTCGGGATGGTGGCGGTCAGATAGTAATTGCTGTCTATAATTCTTTGCGATGTCACAAAGAACTCTTCGGCCTGAACTCCGCTGCCCAGTTCTTCAGTACTACGGGTTTTATAGGAGACTTCACCACTGACAATATTCTCCTCAGAGAGCCCCGGCAGATACTCACTTATCTGTGCCCCTGCGTGTTCGGCATTCGAGGCAGCAACTACATTCCCCTGAATATCTGTTAAAAACAGCTCGCCGCCCTTCTGTGCCGCACTAGCAGGCACAACCGAGGAAACATCCAATCCGACACCCGCAACTCCAGCAGTCTGCCCACCGATTTCTATCGGCACATTAACAAACAGGTTGGTACTGTCGAGTTCACTATTGTAATCGAGATTGAGTGCATACTCCGATTCTAATTTTAAAGCTTCAAAAAACCAGCTATCATCAGGGTCGTCAGGGCTCACTGTATCCAAAAGTTGACGTCCATGCGCCCAATAGTTGCGTGTTTGGGCGCTCACAAAAAAGCTGGTAAAATAGCTCTGCGAAGTAGTTAGACGGTCGAGCCGGGTGAGTACGAGTTCTTGTAGCAGACCCTCCGGTTCACCCTGACGGTACCACTCGTGCAGGGTAGCATCATCCGCAAGAATTTTACTGGTTTCAATAGCAGAAGCAACCGGTACTTCTACCTTGGCCTTTGCATCACCGGTGCGCGCCTTGACGAGCTCCGGCACAATCTCTTCGGATAGACTGTTGCGTGTCATCAAAAAGCTCAATACTCCAACCAGAGCAATACCTAATATAGTCACGATAGCAACCGGTAATAGGAGCCTGAATTCGAGACGGTTCCTTAATTGCCGCATTTAAAATCTCCTTATTCGATATTTATGTTAATAAGTCTATTTTAGTTTAGTAGCATAAAACTCCGTAAATTTAAATATAGTGAAAAACTGAAATACAAAATAATTGATTAAAATTGTATGAAATAAGCCGACATGCAGCTTTTTGTAGCTCTATTTGACTTCCCCGCAGACCGCCCACTACCATCTCTAGTATACGCATTCCAAGGAGGAACCTTTTGGAACAATACATCTGTATTACCGGCGCCAACCGGGGCATCGGGGCCGGCTTTGCCCGGGCTTACCTGCAGGCCGGAGCCAAAGTCTACGGCGGAGTCCGCTCGACTGACAAGGCGGAAGTAAAAGAGCTGCAGGACCGGTTCCCCCGGCAGTTTATCCCCTTTCAAATCGATGTGGCGGATACCGAGTCGGTGCACACGGCCTTTGAAAAGCTGCGCAGTTCTGCCGAGCGGATAGACATACTCATCAATAACGCCGGTATCGCGAAAGAACCGAATGAAAAGCAGCTGGCGGATATCAGCGAAGAGGATATCCGGGAGGTGTTCAATGTGAATACCCTCGGGCCCCTGCGCTGTGTGCAGGCGGCCGCCCCATTGCTGGGGGCAAGCCCGGCGGCCAAGGTGGTGTTTATCAGCTCGTCCGCCGCCAGCATCTCCGGACAGGGGGGCGGCCGCGGGGTGCCCTACTGTGTGTCCAAGGGCGCTTTGAATATGCTGGCCAAGCTGCTCTATTTTCACCTGAAGGACGCCGGCATCGCCTCGGCGGCGATCCACCCCGGCTGGGTGCAAACCGATATGGGCGGAGCCGAGGCCAGCTTAACGGTGGATGAGTCGGTGGCCTCAATGCTGCAGCTTATCGAACGCTTAGACTTCGACACCCCCAACTATATCGACTACCGGGGCGAGGTAATGGCGTATTAGGGCGCCGGCCCTACAACAGCAGGTACAACAGATACCCGGCATACAGCAGCACGAACAGGGCGCCCTCCCGGCGGTCAATCCGCCGGCCGCGGCCGATGAAGATAAGCGCGAACAACAGCAGTGCGGCAGCGAGGTTGGTGAGCAGGTCTATATTCGCCGCAGCTGTAACTTCCGCCGGGTAGACCACCGTAGTCATGCCCAAAATAAAAAATATATTAAAAATATTGGAACCGACGATGTTGCCGATGGCAATATCCACATTCCTTTTCGAAGCCGCCACCGCAGAGGTAGCCAGTTCGGGCAGGGACGTGCCGATGGAGATAATCGTCAGGGCGATGATGCGCTCGGGGATGCCGATGCTCCGGGCAAAACTGACCGCCGACACCACAATCAGCCGGCCGCCGACCACCAGCAGCACCAGCCCCAGAATAATGTACAGCCAGGAGCGGAGGGCGGAATGCAGCTTGATGGGCTGATCTTCCTGCGGGCGGTCGGATTTGACGGAGTGAAAGCTGTAGGCCATGAAGATGCTGAAGAAGAGCAGCAGGATGATTCCATCGCTGCGGGTGATCCGGTTCACCGCGGCCCCGTCCAAGAACTGCTGGTTAGCCATCACCAAGACCACCGCCGCCGCCAGCAGGCACAGCGGTACTTCTATCCAGGTGGTGCGGCTGCGCACCTGCAGCGGATAGATGAGAGCGGATATGCCGATTATTCCGAGGATATTGAAGATATTACTGCCGAGCACATTTCCCAGCACAATAGCCGCATTCTGGTCGAAGGCGGCAAACAGGTTTACCACCAGCTCCGGAGCGGAGGTTCCGAAGGCCACAATCGTCAGCCCGATTACGATCGGGGGCACATCGAAGCGCTTTGCCAGGGATGAGGCCCCCTCGACCAGGCGCCCGGCGCCGTAAATAAGCGGCACAAAACCTACGGCCAATACTAGTAAACTCGTCATAGCCGTGATTATATCACATACGGGGGTGGCCGGTGAAAGCTGCGAGGCCCTGCTTTTCGTCGGTTTTCGGCCGCTTTTCGGTCGCTTTTCGGCCGAGGCACCGAAATACGCCTTGATAAAAACGGGTGGCCGTATTATTACTATCAGTAATGAACTGGAATAGAGCGGAATTAAAAACAAGGGCCAAGGGCGATCTATCGGGCAACTACTGGTACGCCTTTTTGGTGAGTGTAGTGATCATGATCACCGGCGGAAGCCATCATTGGGGCGGCGGCGGTGCCGGGGGCAGCAGCGCCGGAGGCACCGGCGGGCACGGCGGCCTCGGCGGCGATGAGTTCAGCCTCTGGTTAGCCCTGCTCATCCTGGTGGGGATGACACTGGTAATTCTTTTTCGGGTCTTCATAGGCTTTGCGGTGGAGGTCGGCGGGCGGAGGTTCTTTCTGCGGCTGCCCGGCGGCGACAACGACCTGGGGCAGCTCGGCTACGGCTTCCACTCCGACCGCTACCGTGACATCTGGGTCACGATGCTGCGACGGGGAGTCTACCTGATACTGTGGACGCTGCTGCTCATCATCCCGGGCATTGTAAAAATGTACGCCTACCGGCTGGTGCCCTACATCCTGGCCGACAATCCGCATATCGGCAACAAGCGGGCCATCGAACTGAGCAATCAAATGACGATGGGTGAGAAGCTCGAGATCTTCATCCTCGACCTCTCGTTCATAGGATGGTACCTGTTGGGGGCCCTGGCTTTCGGTATCGGAGTGCTGTTCGTCCAGCCCTACTACGATGCCACCAATGCGGAGCTGTACTTCGAGCTGCGGCAACAGGCTCTGGACCGGGGCCTGACCACCGCGGAGGAACTGCGGCTCTAAGCGGCTTACATCTATGACCGAACGAATTAAACTGGCGTCCTTTACCGCCCTGACTATGCTGGTACTGGCCTCGGTCGGCACCGGCCTGAGCGCTTCGCTGCTGGAAATTGCCGAGAGCTTCCGGATCACCCCCAGCCGGGCCGGTATTCTCTATACACTGCACTTCTCCGGATTCATGGGCTTCATTATGCTGACTCTCTTGATACGAGGGCTGCGGGCCCGTCTGCTGTTGATAACCGTATTCGCCGGCGTGTATGTTGCCGCTCTGCTGAGCGCCGGTACGACCGCGAGCTTCGCATTGCTGGCCCTGGCCCTGGTGTTCGCGGGCGGAGCCGGCGGAATCATCGAGAGCCACACCACAACCCTGCAGGTTATTACCGCACTGAATGAGGCCGAGGCCGGCCGGATTGTGTCCATTACCCAGGCCTTTTTTGCCCTGGGCGCACTGCTGGCGCCGGTGTATCTCGCGCTCACCCAGCCCCTCGGAGCCGACCAATGGCGAACGCTTTTTATTGCTCTTAGTGTGATTTCAGCGGCTGCGCTGCTCATCGGCATCTTTATCAGGCCCGAACGCTTTCAGCATCCGCCTACCCAGAACAGCCGGATTCGCTGGCGCCCGGTCCTACGGGGCTGCACGGCGATCGGGCTGTATGTCGGGGCGGAGGTGGTGATTTTCGGCTGGGCGCCGACGGTGATGCAGCTGTATTACGATGTTCCGGCCGCTCGGGCGAAGCTCGCCCCGACCCTGTTCTGGATGGGGATACTCGGCGGCCGGCTAGTTACCGCCCGCCTCACCACCCGCTTCTCGGCGACTGCGCTCTTGAGGGTGCTGACCCTGACCGGCGCCGCCGCGTCGGTGCTGCTGGTCTGGGCCGGCAGCGAGCCGCTGCTCTGGCTGGCCGTTGCGCTGGCGGCACTCTCCTTTTCGGGAATATGGCCGCTGATCATCGCTACCACCGGCTCTTCCGGGCATGAAACCGTGACCACCCTGGCCGTCGCGGCCGGCGGCTTGGGCGCCAGTATCTTCCCCTACATCGCCGGCAGAATCGCCGAGTTCCTGCCGGGGCCCTT
>JAASTM010000098.1 GCA_021767325.1 Spirochaetales bacterium | reverse complement strand
TTTCTCATGAATTGGTATTACACTGTATCTATTTAAATATAACATGAAATTCTATTTTTCAATGTTTTTATATACAGAAACGTGATTTTTGTGGAAATTTTTTCCGCGGAACTCGTTTTAATATAAAAAGTTACAATAACTCCAAGAACACTTTTAGCGAGCCTTCGCGGGTTTTCTCCAAAGTCTTAATGCCTTAATACTCGATGACCAGTCCGCTGCCAACCTCTTTCAGCGGGGCGGCCGCCGATAATGCGATTTTACTAGACAAATCGGTGCAGTGGCAGGCGTGCAGCTGGGGCAGGTTGAGACTGCGCAGGTACTCGACGGTGCCGTCGAGCTGGGCCTGCGGCGGGTCGAGCAGGTGAAAGCCGCCGATGATGTCGACTACCTTGTCGACGCCGGTGACGCGGCGGGCGGTTTCGACGATGTTGCAGATGCCGGCATGCGAGCAGCCGGTGATGATGACCAGTCCCTCCTCGGCCAGGTAGGCCATGGCGGTGTCATCCAGCAGTACGTCGGGCTCGGCCTGTTCATCGCCGCGGCGGCCGATGGGATCGGGCTGTTCGAAGTCGGTAACGCGTTCTATCTCGCCCAGGAAGACCAGGCGCTCGTCCAGCCAGAGGGGCCGGCGGCTGGTGCGCAGGTCGAAGCTCAGGCCCAGGACCGCGGCGGAAATGGGCGAGCCGATGGAGAAAGCCCCATCCTTGGTGGAGAGAAACTTGGGCATGAGGGCGTCGGGGTGGGCCACCAGCTGCGGGAGATGGGGGGTGTCGCGTTCGAAGCGGGCCTCCATGTAGGCCTTCAGCAGGGCGTCGAGGCCGCCGGTGTGGTCGATGTGGCCGTGGGAGAGGACCACATAGTCGGCGCTCAGGGGGTCGAGGCCGGCGGTGCGGGCGTTGCGTAGGAAGGCGTCTGAGTAGCCGAGGTCGAAGAGGATCCGGCTGGCACCGGTTTCGATGAAATACGAGACCCCCGGTTCGCCGAGGTAATAGCGGTCGATGAGAGTGTTGTTATCTACTAATACAGTCAGTTTCATATTTTAAAGATAGTACTTTTTGCTGCGATTTGCCATTAGAAATTTTTGCAAGTATACTTAAGGAAAGGAGTTCTGAATGTTTCCCGTCAAAAAACGCCCCAATGTAATACCAATTGAAAAAGAGATTGACGCCCGCTATCTGGAATCGGTCCTGCAGGACCGGGAGATTCCTTACCATATGGTTTCGTACCACGACTCCGCCTACGCCGGTCTGTTTCAGCTGGAACACGGCTGGGGCCATGTAGAAGTGCCGCTCGAACGAGTGGAAGAGGTGGAGCAGTTGTATAAGGAGGTTGTGGAGGCCGGTCCGGCTGAAAACGACCCCGCAGAATAGTTTTAGAGTTTATTTCAAATTGTAAGGAGGCACTCGTGATTACCCCAATTTTTTGGCTGGCTCCGATTACCTCACTAATTGCGCTCGGAGCAGCGTACTATTTTTACCGACAGACCCTGAAGGAGAGTGAGGGCACCGACACGATGAAGGAGATCGCCAAGGCGGTCCGTGAGGGTGCCATGGCCTATATCCGCCAGCAGTACCGGGTGGTAGCGTACTTTTTCGCCGGCATGGTGGTGCTGTTCGTGTTTTTGTCGTACGTGCTGCATGTGCAAAATCCCTGGGTTCCCTTCGCCTTTTTGACCGGGGGATTCTTCTCGGCCCTGGCCGGGTATCTGGGCATGCGGATGGCCACCTTGGCCTCGGCCCGCACCACCAATGCGGCCATGGAATCGCTGAACAAGGGGCTTCAGATCGCCTTCCGCAGCGGTGCGGTAATGGGGCTGGTGGTTGTCGGACTGGGATTGCTGGACATTTCGATTTGGTTCGTAGTGCTGCGGCAGGTGTATGCCGATAACCTGATCGTAATTACCACCACCATGCTCACATTCGAGATGGGCGCGTCGGCCTACGCCCTCTTCGCCCGTGTGGGTGGTGGTATCTACACCAAGGCCGCCGATGTGGGCGCCGACCTGGTGGGAAAAGTGGAGGAAGGCATTCCGGAGGACGACCCGCGGAATCCCGCCACCATCGCCGACAATGTCGGCGACAACGTGGGCGACGTGGCCGGTATGGGGGCCGACTTGTACGAGTCGTACTGCGGCTCTATTCTGGCCACCACCGCCCTGGGGGCAACCGCCTTTGCCTCGGCCGGCGGCCAGGAGCAGCTGCGGGCGGTTATCGCCCCGATGCTGATTGCCGGAGTCGGCATTCTGCTGTCGATTCTGGGCATACTGCTGGTGCGCAGCCGCGAGGATGCCACCCAGGAAAATCTTTTGAGGGCGCTCAGCCGCGGGGTGAACACCAGCGCGGTGCTGATTGCCGTGTTCGCCTTTGTAGTGCTGTATGCCCTGGGCATCAGCAACTGGGTGGGGATCGGATTCTCGATTGTCACCGGGCTGCTGGCCGGCATCGTGATAGGAAAATCCACCGAGTTTTTTACCTCCTCATCGCACCGGCCCACCCAGCTGATCTCCGAGAGCGGACAGACCGGGCCGGCCACGGTAATTATCTCCGGTGTGGGAACCGGAATGATTTCCACCGCAGTGCCAGTGCTGGCGATTGTAGCGGCGATAATCCTGGCCTTCACTTTCTCGGCCGGATGGGACTTTGACAACACCGCCATGGGGCTGTACGGCATCGGCATTGCGGCGGTGGGGATGCTCTCGACCCTGGGCATCACCCTGGCCTCGGACGCCTACGGGCCGATCGCCGATAACGCCGGCGGCAATGCCGAGATGGCCGGGCTGGAGGAAGAGGTTCGCACCCGCACCGATGCCCTGGACAGCCTGGGCAACACCAATGCGGCCACCGGCAAGGGCTTTGCTATCGGTTCGGCGGCCCTGACGGCCCTGGCCCTGCTGGCCTCCTACATTCAGGAGGTGAAGATTGCCATGAGCGAGATTATCGGGGGCGAGTTCACCACCCTCGAGCTGCGCGGCGGCCAGGTCATCGAAACTGCCGAAGCGAGTTTTCTGCAGTTTATGGATGCTTTCCGGGTGAACCTGATGAATCCGAAGGTGCTGGTTGGCATCTTTCTGGGCTCGATGATGGCATTCGTGTTCAGCGGTATCACCATGAACGCGGTGGGCCGGGCGGCCCAGAAGATGATCAACGAGGTGCGCCGGCAGTTCGAGGAGATGCCGGGTATTCTGAAGGGCGAGCAGAAGCCCGACTACGCCCGCTGCGTGGCTATTTCCACCAAGGCGGCGCAGCTGGAGATGATTCTGCCCTCGGCCCTGGCTATTCTGGTGCCGATCTTAACCGGCGTGTTTATCGGAGTGCCGGGCGTGATGGGGCTGCTGATAGGAGCCCTGGGCGCCGGATTTATTCTGGCGGTCTTTATGGCCAACGCCGGCGGGGCCTGGGACAATGCCAAGAAGTTTATCGAAGAGGATAATTTCGGAGGCAAGGGCTCACAGGCCCACTCAGCCACCGTGGTGGGCGATACGGTGGGCGACCCCTTCAAGGATACTTCGGGGCCCAGCCTGAACATCCTGATTAAACTGATGAGCATGGTTTCGGTTGTGACGGCTGGTGTGGCGGTGGCCTATCACCTGCTGTAAGGCCCGGCTACTGGGGCAGCCGCAGCGGCTGCCCACAGGCCGGTTTTCTACAGGACGTGAATCCTTTTTAAATATTAAAAGGTGAAACGGGCGAATACGTCGCCGACATATGCAAAGTTGTTGAAGTCACCGACCTCAGGTGCGAAAAAGAACCCGGCGCCGGTCCCGATGCTAAAGCTTTCAGAGAAGCGGTAGGCCACCGAGACTTCCGGCAGGATGATCTGACCGGTTTCGATGCTGTTGAAAAGACCGAAGAAAAGGAAAGCTCCACCGCCTACGTGTCCGCTGAGCCGGAATTGTCCGATGTCGGTTTCAACGGTGACGATGGGATAGGCCATCGATTCGAGAATAACGGTGAACAGGCGGGCACCGATACCAACTCGAATACCAGATTCGTTAAAAAAGTAGTTGTATTTGAGATCCGGAACCAGAAAGGCGTAGTCGAGGGCCGCGCCGGCGTCCTCGTCTTCGGTTTCAATGCCGATATAGTAGGGAATGTGCAGCCCGATATCGACCTGCGAGTCGGCGGCCAGCGGGAGCGCGGCTCCCATCAGAACCAGAACCAATGCGATTACTGTTATTTTCCTGCCCATATTTCCCTCCTTGGTACAGTGGGGTTCACAGGGGCGGCACGGGTGTAAAAGCAAGGGCCGCCCTCACCCTAAATTATAGCACTGTTTTGCAAAATTGCAGTATTAAATGTGGTCGGGGCGGTCGGTCCAGCGGCCCGGGTAATTTCCTATCCTGATATTGCAAAGTGGAAACCGCTTTCACTACAGTTGGTAGTATAAATCGTACTGTCTTGATACTTACGGTCATCATTTTATGCATTCTGCAGAGCGGCGTCAGTGCGGAAGGAAACTCTATGGAAAGAGAAGATGTTGAGGGGATGGCTTTTCCGATTTTAGTGGCCGAAACCCTGGCCGGAGCCCGTTTTCAAACCCCGGACCCCGAACGGGAAAATACCCACGTTATACTGATTGCATTCAAGCGCGGGGTTCAGCCGCAGATCGACCGGTGGCTGGAGGCTCTTGCCGAGCCGGTTGAAAAACGCAGCAATGTGGAGATGTACGAAATTCCGATGCTGGCCGGAGGATGGCGCCTGATGTCCGGGATTATCGACGGAGGGATGCGCTCTGGGATTCCGCAGGAAAAACACTCTTCGGTAGCCACTTTTTACGGTGACATAAAGCGTTACAAGGACATTCTGGATATGGACCAGGAGGATCTCTGCTATCTGTACGTGGTTGATTCTCAAGGGATCATCCGCTTTGCAGCGGCCGGTCCGCCTACTGCAGAACTCATCGATGGAGCCGTAAAGGCCCTATTGGAAAAAATTGATGAGAGTCCAATTCAAAAGGGTAAAGGGATAGATCAAGTTGATCTTATAAGAGAAGACCGGGACGGATGAGTGTAGGCCTGAATACATACTCTGCTATAGTGATTCTTCTGGAATAATATAATCGTGATATAATCAAAACTCCTCGCCAAACATGAGTGCAGGTGCCGGGCCAAACAGCGCGGACAGCTCCGCTTCGGTTTTGGGAGTCAGGAGCCCGTCGGAGGCACTCGGTACCTGTCCGGTCAGCGACAGGTGCCGCCAGGTATACCCCCCGAACAGCAGTGAAGAGAAGCTTTCGAAGGAAATTTCATTTTCTCCGGTGAAGGCGCTTACCGACAGCTCGCCGGAGTTGACGGTGTAAGTGGCGGTGTTCTCCTCTATCACAGGATCCTGCAGAGAAAAGCGCAGGGTTCCCGAAAAACCGGATGTGCGGAGCTTCATCTGCAGCAGCTCAGGGACGGCCAGGGGCCGGGCCATCCACTCCGTCAGACGGCTCGCCCTAATCCGCGGTTCCTGCATTATCGGCTGCAGCGGTACATCGCTGGGCAGATACAGCCTGATTTCGAGGCACTGATTTCTGTGACGGGCCAGGAAGCCGATCAGCGCCCGGAACCCTTCCTCAGAGCTGTAGGCAAACCGGTTTACCTGGATTTTGACGTTGTCCTCACGGGCCGGTCTCATTTTGTATTGAATAAAGCCGACCGCCTCTCCGTCCGAATTCCGGTACAGGTAGGCTTGCTCGTTCTGCGTTCCGAGATAGCGGCGGTACTGTTCGCCGGTATAGGGCAGTTCGATGCCCAGGGTATAATTGCGTACCCACTGGTTGTAGAGCCGCTGCGCCTCATCAAAGCGCCGAGCAAACAGCCCGATCTTCTCCGTCTTGTCCAGCTCTTCGCGGCCGCCGGTCAGGGGTTCGAAACTGCCGCCTACCCGGGATATCACATCCGGCCGGATATCCTCGGGGCGGAAGCGGTACGCGTACACCGGTCCCACACTGCCGTAGCCGAACTTTGCATAGAAGCGGAACAGGAAGGGGTACAGCGCCGAGGCGCGGGCGCCGGATGCGTAGGCATCTTTGAGGATTCTTTCCATCAATATGCGAATGTGGCCGCGGTTGCGGGCCTCCGGCGCGGAGGCCACGTAGGTGATACCGTTCAAATGGATTGGCTCACCCCACAGGTTGGAGGTGAAGTTTCGACTGATGATTCCCGAGTTCAAGACACCCTCCTCATACAGTCCGTATGAGAGATCGTTCTCCCCAAAAAAATTAAACAGCGGCGCGGTCTGGCTGAACTCGTCGCTGAAGCAGTAACGAATCAGCTCGCGGTAACGCTCATAATCTTCCGCACTCTCGAGAATTCTTATATCATCCACTTGCGTTCCTCCTGTGTTCGCGGCAACCGGCAGGTAACCGGAATATAGAGCAGGGTATTGATCTGCCTGTCAATTGTCAAGCTCGGCAATTCGGAGTATAGTATACCTATAAAATGAACTGGAACACGATAATACCCGCACCGCTTCACGTTGAACCGAAAAACGGCATATTCACCCTCTCAGCCGAAGTGCCGGTTCTCTGCGAACAGGATTACATCGCCGAGAATTTCGCCCTGCTGATGGCCATGGACTTCGACCTCATTCTCAGGACCCGCAGCGGCCGCCCGGCAGCCCAACTGAAAGCCGAATATGCAGGCGCCGAGCGACCGGTCATTATACTGGAGATGAGCGAGCGCCTGCAGACGGAAGAGTATTGCATGCACGTCAGCCGCAGCGAACTACAGATTCGGGCCGGCGGGCGGGCCGGCTTCATTCACGCCTACCACAGCCTGGCGCAGTTCATGCTCGCACTGCCGCCGTCCGAGAGCCGCGAGCAGATCTACCCGCTCAAAGGCGTTGAAATTACCGATATGCCGGCGCTCGAATGGCGCGGGGCGATGCTCGACGTCTCCCGGCACATCTTTCCGGTCGAGTTTATCCTGCACTACCTCGATCTATTGGCGCTGCATCACTACAACGTGTTTCACTGGCACCTGACAGACGATCAGGGCTGGCGGATTGCCATTCCCGGCTTCCCCAAGCTAACGGAAATCGGGGCCTGGCGCGATGACATGACCACCGACCACGGCCGCTACGGCGGCTACTACACCCGGCAGGAGATAGGCCGGGTTATAGAACACGCCTATCGCCGCGGGATCAGCGTGGTGCCGGAAATCGATCTGCCCGGCCACATGTCCGCGGCTATTGCCGCCTACCCCCACCTCTCCTGCCGCAAAGAGCAGATCGAGGTGCCGGTGCGGCACGGCATTTTCAAGCAGGTGCTCTGCGCCGGGACTCCGGAGGTCTTTCCCTTCATCGAAGCGGTAATGCGACATGTATGCCGACTGTTTCCCTCCGACTATATGCACCTCGGCGGAGACGAGTGCCCCACCGAACGTTGGGAGGAGTGTCCCTCCTGCCGGGCGGTTATGCGGCAGAACGAGATGGAAACTCCACTGGCTCTGCAGGGGTATCTGATGAACCACGCCGCCCGGATTGCCGGGGAGTATGATAAGCGGATCATCGGCTGGGATGAGGTGCTGACGGTGCATCCCGACTTCACCCCGATTACGGCGGTCTGGCGGGATGCCGCCTATGTGAAAGACGCGGTTGCCCGTAACAGTAAAGTGATTCTCTGCCCGACCCAGCGGGGCACCTACCTCGATCACAAACACACAGATGATGCCAGCGAACCGGGGCGCCTGGG
>JAASTM010000097.1 GCA_021767325.1 Spirochaetales bacterium | reverse complement strand
TTTCTGAGCGAAAGCGACCTGGACGAACTGGCTGCCGCAATGGGCGAGGGTGTACGGGTCGTTTCGGCCGAGCCCCTGCCTGAGAATGATCAGTCCTTCGGCTATACAGCCCTGTTCGAGTTCGACGACATCAACTCCCTGGCCATCGACCCGATGGAAGGGGCTCCGGAATCTTCCGGCGACGGCATGGACGCCGAAGCGGAGGAGCCTCCGTTTACTTTTCGGTTCACCCGCGGAGCCACATCCGAACTGATCGTTTTCATGGATCAGGACGATGAAGAGGATGAGGAGTTTGAAGGCGACGAGTTCGAAGATATGGAAGATAGCGCGGCCGAACAGCAGCAGAACGAGCAGATGGCCGAGATGATGAAGCCGTATTTCCGCAGCATGTCCTTTGAAGTAAAGCTCGAGTTCGACGGCCGCATCCGCGACACCAACGCAAAGTACCGCGACGGCAACACTGTCACTCTGGTGGACATGGACATGGGAAAAATAGTCGACAACGACGAGCTCTTCAAAGCGGTCATCAACGAAGGCGACCTGCAGGACGAGGAGTTGATAGCCCGGCTCGAAGATGCCGGTATTCAGATGGAAAGCCAGGAGAGCATCTTCGTCCGATTCCGCTAGATACCTCGTCTAAATAGGTACATAGAACTAATTAGCCGGAAGCCGGAGAACCGCAAAGGGGAAATGCGGAAGTTCAGTGGCTTCCGGCGACTTTCACAATCCTGATCAATTTAGTGCTTTATTTTGTTGCCACATTGGCGTTTTAGTGTTATCTTGACCAATATAAGGAGGATACTATGGTAGACTCTATCAGTAATGCATCCGTTACTATGCAGCAAGTGCAGATGTCGCTTCTAGATAAATCACTCAAAACCGCCGCAGCGCAGGGAAAGGAGATGGTCAACCTCATCGAGGAGTCCGGCCAGGCCGCTGAACAGGCCTCCCAGAACAGCGCACAACAGGCAGCCCCGATCACAGATCCCGCTATCGGACAAAACATCGATATCCTGGCCTGAAACAGGGCTCGCAGTTCAACACCCAGATAACTCCGACTCTCCTCCTGTCCCGCATCCGCGTAGATGAGCGTCGGGTTTCGTGCGGGTAAAATTTCTCTATTAAAAGTTGACAAGAATACTCAGGTATAAGTATCTTTTGAGAAGATATAAGAAAAAAGGAGTTAATTATGGCACAGGTTAAATTAAAAGGAACCCCAATTCACACGGTAGGAGATTTGCCCGGAAAAGGGACACAGGCTCCCGATTTTTCCCTCACCACCCAAGATTTACAGGACCAAACCCTGCAGAACTATGCAGGTAAAAAGAAAATTCTGAACATTGTCCCCAGTCTGGACACCGGAGTCTGCGCTGCCTCGGCAAAGACCTTCGAGGGCCGCGCCGACTCACTCAAAAATACGGTAGTGATTACCGTGAGCATGGATCTACCCTTCGCTCAGCAGCGCTTCTGCTCGGCCGAGGGGATCGACAATGTAGTTACCCTTTCAGCCTTCCGATCGCCGGAGTTCGGTAAGGACTACGGAGTCGAGTTAGTAGACGGACCCATGCGCGGCCTTCTGGCCCGGGCGGTTGTGGTACTGGACGAAAACAACCGGGTAATCTACACCGAACTGGTGCCGGAGATAGCCCAGGAGCCGGACTACGACTCAGCCGTCGCTGCACTGGGCTGAATGTAGTGAATCTATAGGTGTAAAAGAATGAGAAGCAGCCTGCTCCGAGCGAGTGGGCTGCTCTTTTTATCCGTTAGAGAAGCCCTTCCGCTCCATTGCACCCCAGGCTTTCTGTTTGAAGAGGTAGGAAACGTAGGCGGTCACCCTGATGGCACTCATCACCTGCCTGAAACCGAAGTTCTCCAGCACGGCATACAGTAGAATCAGAACGGTTTCGCGGTTGCTGAAGTAGAGAATCTCGTTCTCCGAAATGAGGAGCGAGCCGATCGATATCAGAATCCCATACAGGATAACGGTGATAAACAGCAGCAGCGCCACTTGCGTATTAACAACCCCCAGAGCCAGTCCCAGCGCCAGATTCACGTATCCGTACAGCTCGAAAAAGGGGCCGATCAGTTCAAAAATGATAAAATAGGGAAATGCGATCATACCGACCGGTCCGTGGCGCGGATTCAGCAGCATCTTCTTGTGCAGAATAATCGACTCCATCAGCCCGCGGTGCCAGCGGTCGCGCTGGCGTTGGAGCACCCGATAGCTCTCGGGAACCTCCGTCCAGCAGTTGGCATTGAAGGCGTCGAAGACTTTGTAGGGGATGCGCTTCTTGCGCAGATGCTCATGCAGTCTGACCACCAGCTCCATATCCTCGCCCACAGTGGAGACCTTCATCCGGCTCTGTGCGGTCAGGTATCCGCCGACTTCGATTACGCGTTTGCGGATAAACAGCCCGAATGCACCGGAGATAATCAGCATGCTGTTCAGCAGGGACCAGCCCAGCCGACCGGCCAGAAAAGCGCGCATGTATTCGATGGTTTGAAAGCGGGCCAGGTGGTTTTTGGCCAGGTTTATACGAACCAGCCGGCCGTTGCGTACCGTGCAGCCGTTGGCCGGCAGAATGTTGCCGCCGAGGGCGATGGGCTCGCGGTCGGTCATCACGGTTTGATAGGCGATTTTGAGCAGCGAATCGTGCTCGAGCAGTGAGTCTGAGTCGATGGTGCAGATGTAGTCATTGCCGGCCAGATTGATACCGGCATTCAGGCTGTCGGCCTTTCCCCCGTTGACCTTGTCGATTACCGTGAGATTGGGGTAATCGCGGCTGGTGTAGGTGCCCCGAACCGGCTGAGTTGGAAGCTGGGCATGGGCCGGCACCTCACTGCGCTCGAGAGAGAAGTTTTCGATGAGCCGGTCGATCGTCGCGTCCTTTGATCCGTCGTTTATGATAATAAGCTCTACTTCGGGGTAGTGCAGATTCAGCAGCGACTTCACATTGTTCACAATGTTCTTCTCTTCATTGAAGGCGGGGGCGAGTACCGAGATCGACGGTAGCAGCTCTTTTGCAAACAGGAAGCGATAGTTACTGGTCGACCAGTTGCGCAGCTGACGGGTCAGATGGATCAGGGCGAAGATGAGCAGCAGCAGGTACACTGTGTTAATTGCCGCGGAGTAAAAAGCAAACACATAGTTGTAGTTCCTCACAAAGCTGGTGAAGTGATCGACTACCGCCGTATTCCATATCCGTCCCCAGTTCAGAAGGATGTAGGAAACCGGGCCGATAGAGAGTATAGCTACCAGTGCGGCTCCCAGAATCAGCCGGTCGGATTTCTTGAGGGGAGTTTGAGTAGTGCCGGTTTGGAGCTGTTTGGAACTCATCTCCATCTGTCTGAGCAGCTCATCCGAAAGATAGAGGCGGCAGAGTTCCTCGGTACTGCGGTTTTCGCCGGAAAGAGATTTCAGCATTGCCAGCAGTTGGGTGTGGATCTGGGTGTCCTGATTCCGCTCCAGAAAACCGAATAAAACCGCCACCCGTTTCATTTCGGTGAGTACCGTTACCAGTCGCAGGACTGTTTTATAGCGTTCACCGGTCATCCGGTAAAACAGATAATCAATCCGCGTTTCCAGAACTCGTGCCAGGCTGTGTTCTTTAGATGGATTGCCTGCAGACTGCGAAAACTCATCCAGTGCAAGCTCCAAAAACTTCTGTTGCTGTGAGACCATCTTCTGCAGCCCCTTTACGGCTGCTTCCCGCACCTCTTTTTCATCCTGCAATGCTGCTATCAGTTGTTTGAAACTCGCCTCATCCTCCCCAGAGGCCAGACAAGCGACCGCTGCAGCCCGAATGTCAGTGTCCGGATGTTGAAACTGCTTTTCCCGGATCAGCTGCTGAGGATGAACTCGGGATAAGACCCGGGCCGCCCGGCGGGCAAGGGTTATATGGCTGCCGTGCAGAGACGCTACCAAAAAGTCATGCAGCTCCTTAATTGGATATTGTTCGCTTATTTCGAGGATGAGCTCCAGGTCCCGCTCCTGGGGATTGGTGAGCATATTCACCAAATGCCGGTGCAGCGCCTCGCCGAAGGAGGGGAGAATCGCAAAGGATTTCTGCCGCACCCATTTTGGGGCCTGTTTCAGGACCAGAAGGATCTCCGCTATAGCCGGGGTATAGGAGTTGCGGGCCAGCGAATGGATCAACGCCAGACTTATATACCAGCGGGGTTCCTTATGCAGCCGCTGCTGCAGGGCCTGGCAGACCTTTTCACCGCCGATTACACTCAGCCCCATTGCCGCCCGGATACGGGTGCGCTGGTTGCGGGCCGAGAGTTTGCGGATGAGTTTATCGTCGAGCCGGTTGCTTTGGATCCTCTCGAATAATTCCGCCTTGCGGGCTTCCGGCAATTCGAGCGTATCGCCGAAATCCTTCAGGAGCTCCATGAACAGGTTGCTGTTGCGGCGTATCCTCTTCAGGAGCTGCGGTGTATGCTGATGGTGCAGAATAGCGGCATTGACCTCTTTATACAGGGCGGCTTTGCGCTTGTAGCGCGCACGGTAATAGAATTTACTCAGCAGCAGAATTGCCAGGAGTAGTATATCCAGAGCTATGAATACAAAGACGATGTGGTAGAGCAGGGAAAAATCAGTTTCCATGCTGCAGCGCCTTCGTGACATAGGAGTCGACGATCCCGAGCAGCTCGGGCAGCATATAGGGCTTCTTGATGAAGTTCAAAATCCCCAGATTGATAGCCCGCGCCACGGCGGCCTCATTTTTCTGGTGCGAAATGAGTATGAAGGGGATGTCCTTGGTGCGGGAGTGCTCGAGTAGTTCCTCGCGCAGGCTGAATGCATCGGTTTCGAGCAGAAAGAGTTCCGAGATAATAACATCCGGATGAAAATCCAATATGGTGTCGATAGCCTCCGGGCCGCTCAGACATATTTTCGTTTTTATGGATAAGCTTTCCAGGGCTTCGCTGATGAGCTGGGCATGAAAGTAGTCATATTCAATAATCACAACCCGTCCCTCATTTCCTCCGCGTTCTGTTGCGTGAATATCCTCTATTACCCGGTTGCCGCCGTTCCGCTGGGCGCTGCGCAGAACCCGGCGTCCAATTGTGAAGACATATTCCATCGCATCGGTTGCCGAGAGGGCTCCGAGCAGATCGTAATTGACCGGAACGAGCCCGAGAGAAATGGTAATCTGGGTAAAAAACCGGCGGTCCTCTTCTACTCTGGTGCGCAGCATTTCAGCTCGTTTCAGCACCTCCTGAGGGTCGCTCTCGTCGCAGACCAGTACAAATACCGGCCCGTCGATTCTGAACAGATAATCGCTCTCGGTTTTTTCATAGAACAGAATCGAGCCGACCTGTTGAATTATCTCATCGCCTTCATAGTCGCCCTGATTCTCATTTATCTCCCGCATATTGTCAATTTGAATAAACAGGGCATGAAACTGAGACCAGCGGCCTTCGTTGAAAATATTGAGCAGGTAACGGACGAAAAAGTCCTCGTTGTAGAGGCCGGTGACCTGGTCTTTTGTCATCTCCTCCTGGGTGAGCTCCAGACTGTTCTGCAGGCTCGCATTGACCGCCTCGAGGGCCGCCTTCTCCTTGCGCAGCTGTGCTGAGCGCTGCTTCTCCTGCACCAGTGTGGACATAAATATGCGCGGTTTGGTGATACCGAGCTCTTTCTGAAATTTCTCTACCATCGGCTCGAGCAGACTGATAAGCCGGCTTCCGCCGCCATGGTAAATTCTGTCGAAGAAGTCGTTCCACATCTCATCGAGTTGCCCCTGATACTCTACAATCCTGGCGTTTTGGGCATCGATTTCAAAGGGCGAATCCTCGAACCATTCAGCCACCTGTTCTGCCCCGTAGAATGAGAGTATACGCAGCAGGACCCGTTCTGCCAGGCGCTGCACACCTTCTTCCGCCTGCAGGTTGGAGTGGACCGGATTCAATAAGAGCCCGCATTCCAGGTTGCGGAGAGTGGTTATATGCTCGGTGATATCCTGGCGGATGATCGAGCCGTGCTGCGGACAGATCATGCTGATGTCCTGCTTCAGGAGAATATCCATCACCGGCCGCAGTATCTCGTTGCCGGGCATATAGTGCTCATGGAAGGGAATCATCTTCTCCCGGTAATCCTGCCCGGCAAACAGCGTCCATTGCGGGTTCAAAGCACCGAATACATCTCCCGAAAAAAGACAGCGGCTCTGATGATCGTATGCCATTATGGCCCCGGGGAAATGCAGATACGGCGCCGGAATGAAACTCACGCGCCGGTTCTCTCCGAATTGTAGTTCGTAGTCCTGCTCATTTACCAGATAATACGGCGAGCTGATCCCATAATAGGCAGCAATGACCGAAGTACGCCAATGCGTGGCTATCTGTCCTTGAAACCCGTTGATTTCGAAGAAGGTGGTACTGCCGGCCACATCCGGGTCCTGGTGGAGCAGTACGATATACTCCAGGTCCTGCAATGCGATGATACTGCGCACCTTTCGTGCCACCGCTTTGTAGTCACTGGCAGGGCCCGGGTCGATGAGCACGCCTTTGCCGTGGTCGGTAATTAAATACGCATTACAATGAAGATTGTTGAGATTCCGAGCAGTTCCAACCCAGTACACGCCGGGAGAAAGTTCAACGGCTTTATCTAAATCCATTCACTACCCTTATATATCAATTTGACGAGAATTGAAAGTCTTTAATCACCAGCTCCTCTCCCGTGCTGTTCTGCGGCGCTTCTCCCTGGTACAGGTAAAAGTTCATCCTGATTTTCGCGTTGCCGGGGGACGGCGGCTGTCCGGGGTAGGTCCACTCCTGCACTGGTGACTCCGGAAGATCCGCCAGTGAACGATGGCCGCCGTAAGTTTCAAATCGAATTTCCCCTGCACTCCAGTACAACACATGCGTGGTGAAATCGCCGGTGAGGGAGAGATTAAACGCATACTTGTGCTGTGGGTCGGTTACATCAAACGGCTGTACTACATACTGTGCGTTTTCAGTGGCATTTTGGTTGCCCCAGCGGGAAAACTCGAAGTCTATCTCCCGGTGGTGTTCGGCCGGATCGGTGTCCCATGTGAACAGACCCAGGATCATCTGCGGATCGAGCTGGTCTATACGGCCGTCCAGCTGAAACAGATAGCGGCCGTATCCGAGAGCCCGGTCGGCGATGACCTCGCTGGTGTACCAGGTTCCGTTTCTCTGTTCGATTTTCAGGTGCAGATCGCCGTTGTCGTCAACGAATACATTCGATTCAGAGTCGGAAAAGTGGTTTCTACCCGGGGCAAGATACCCGTCTTTCACCTGCCAGGAGTATCCGGCAAAGTTTATAGTACGGGTATCATCCACGTCGATCAAAATGCATCCCCCGCTTAACAGCGTGAGTAGAAGGACCGCAACTGTTTTCAAAACCTGATGTCGGCCACCACCGTGTGGGCGCCCTTCTCGTATTCCTGCCGGACTAAATATTCATACTGATATGAGATGCGCACATTTCCGGCCGGTTTTACCGCCACGCCGCCGAGAATTGAGTATTCCCTCTCTTGCTGGCCGTCGGTGTCGCTATGGTAGGTCCCGACGGTGGCGCCGAGTTTGCCGAACAGCTTTTCGGTCACACCGTACTCGGTCTCGGCCCACAGGGAGTGATCAAAGCCGTCGTCGCTGTCGAAGGAGGTGGTGTATTTAGCCCATGAGGAGAGCCGGGGCATCCAGTTCCAGCGTAT
>JAASTM010000096.1 GCA_021767325.1 Spirochaetales bacterium | reverse complement strand
TTCGGCGTGGTAGAAACTGCCCGCGCTCAACTCGGCGATCTCGCTCATAGTCGCGCTGTCCACCCCTTTGCCCAGGGCAACGGTAAAGACCCGCACCCCTTCGCTGCCCAGCCGCTGCTTCAGCGCCTCAAAATCGTAGCTCGTGCTGTTCTCATCCTCGCCGTCCGAAAGCACCAGGACGGTTTTCATACCCTGTTTCGGCCGCAGGTGGTCAAAGGCCGTAGCGATGGCATCGTACAGCGCCGTCCCGCCGCCCACTTCGATCTCCTGCAGCGCCGCCTGCATCTCGCCCTTGTTGTCGGTAAAGGAGCGCCGGGCAATCACCTGACTGTCGAAATCGATGATCTCGGCCCGGTCCTGGGAGTCGAACTGCTCGATCAGCTTGCCGGCCGCCTCCAGCACTTCGGCCAGCGAGTCCTCCATACTCCCGCTCGAGTCGATAATCAGCGAAAGGTATGCCGGCGCATGCTCGCCGTCATCAAAACCTCCGCTCCGGTGTTCGACCCCGTTCTCCCACACACTCACCCTGTCGGGCACCCACAAAGCACCGGCCGGATTCCCCTCCGCATCATAGGTCGAGTAATACACAATGTTGAGGGGAAACGAACTGGAATCGACCCATTCGATCGAAAAATCATCCACATCCGCGGCACTCAGCGGGCTGAGCGTAAAGCTGAGCACGAGCAGAGTGAGCACCGGCAAAACTTTTACACTTTTCTTTGACCAAACACACATACACACCCCCATTAATAAAAAGTATAACATGGGATTTTTTTCGATTCGAGGATAAATATGGAGCTATGCGCGGTTGTGCGGGGCGCCTCCCGGCCCGCTGGGGAGCAGTCCGGCCGGGCCGGAGCGAGGATGCCCGGCGGGCCGGGACCGGGCTTTCCGTTTGTACTCCTCGCCGCCGGCCCTGCGGGACCGAAGCGCCTGTGGGGCTCACTCCCGCTCGCCCCGGCGCTTCTCCGGCGGCTGCGGGGTACCCCCAGGATGCAGGCCCGAGCAGCGAGCATAGCGAGCGGCCAGGGACTCCACTCCCTTGTTAGCTCTAAAAACTTTCGACGTCGAAAGTTCTACTTTACATATGTGTAGTAATAATGTAGATGACTATGAAACTCGTCTAGAAAGTACGGTATAGAAATTTTCCCGCTTCCCAATCATTAAAACAGTAATGATTTGATCCTTCTCTGAATACACATAGGCAATTCGATATTGGACCTTTTGAAACTTGAAATGATATGAGAGAATTCCCTGTAGATAGCCTCTTAAAGCGTTCCCTATAGTTGGATTTTCTTTTATAACTGGAAGGTACTCATCACGAATTTTATTCAAAAGTTGTGGTTCGATACGTTTTAGATCTTTTTTTACTTGGGGATGATAACGGAGTTCAGGCATTAAACATTTCTTCGTGAGATAAGGTCTCTACCTTTCCACTCTGAATTTCTTCTTGTCGCTTTTTTAGTTCCTTACCTTCCGGCGAAAGTAAAAGTAATAAAGTTTCCCGTTCTTCAGAGGAGAGACGAGAGATAGATTCCGCAATGTTTTCAATCGACATATCTACAGTAATTTTTGGCATATTATCCTCCATCACGATTGTAACAAAAAAAGTCTCCATTTGCTATCAGTAAACCGCTACTCCATTTCCCTATGTGCTCGAAGGAGGGGTGGTACTTGAGTAAGCTGCCGGCTGTCATAGCGTTCGGCCATGCGTGCCAGTACATCTAACCGAAGCTTGTCCTGATTTTGGAGTCTGAGCTCGCTTACATAGTGAGCGTCAATGCTGCCGGGGGTAAAGTAGAAAAGATCAAGCAGCGCTTTTTCTGGGAGGGCAATAAAGGCGGATTGTGCGCCATAACTGCTTTCCTCAAATCCCCAGAAGGCCATTTGTTTTAGATGGCGGTAGCGGATTCGCCCGAATGGCGTGTGGATAATTTGAGGGCGTCCGGTGGTTACACACACTGTTTCCGGTACATGTTCCGGGATAAGTCCGTGGTTGGATAATGCCGACTGCAGACTGACATAAGATCCAGGTTTGATTGTGCAGGCGATTACCGGCATAGAGAGCCTCACCCTTCTATACGGTTCGGCCAGGGTATACCATCCCTTCTTGAGCCGGACGACTTTTCCACTCTCTACCCACCTATTGAGTTGGACCCGCACGTGTTCGATATGTTCCCCGGCGGTCAGCATACCTGCTGAGAAGCAATGCAGCTCCGTGGCAAGTTTTAACAGGCTCTCAAATTTCATTGCACTATATTAACATATTTGTTAATTTAATGCAAAGAGATGCTGTTTGAGACCCAGGACAGCACTAAATAACTTTCGACGTCGAAAGTTCTACTTTACATATGTAAAGTAGAATGAGATATATCCTCTACATTTCGCCGCTCTTCAGGCCGGCCATGGGCTGCTCCATGGCGAAGGCTCGGATCCGCTGGCTATCAATGCCCGCCAGCCATTACTTCCCCCACAGCTCGAGGAAGCGCGGTCGCAGAGGGTTCAGTGCCGCATAGAGCCAGGGATACTTTCCGGAGTCGGTCTCCTTTTCCGGGTCGGCGCCCGCTTCGAACAGCAGACGCATTGTATCCGGCGCTTCGCCCAGCACCGCGTACATCAGGAGTGTGCGCCCGGCCTCGTCCGCACGGTCCGGATCCACGCCTGCCTCGAGGAAGTCTTGCAGAGCTTCGGTGTTGTTGTCAAAGGCAGCGCTGAACACATCCGGAGGACTGTCGCCCCGCAGAGTCGCGCTCATCCTGATCAAGACCTCCCACTTGGTGGTGTATGTCTCTCTTTGTATATCGTTATCGCCTTTGGCGAACTCTGCGAGAATCTCACGCAGTACCTTCTCTTCTCTCTGTTCCTCCAGTTCTGTAAAGGCGGCGGATCTGAAGTGGCGGTCAGCCTTTTGCTCGAGAATAACCTTTTTCAAAAACTTCGGGTCGCGGGAACTGTACTCCAGGGGAGAGGGCAGGTCCCACTCGCTCAAGGGCAGCAGGCCAGCCCGCCCCCACACCTCCGATTCGGCCACCTTATCAGCGTGGTGGTACTCGAGCTGCTGCGAGAGATCTCCGAGCTGCCCTGCATCTTCGAAGAGCCGCGCGTGGGAGCTGTCTAGATCGTATTCGAGCACCGGGTGTATGCTTTCGTTTTCCTGCTTATCCCATTCGCCCCGCCAGCTGAAATAGAGCTTGTTCCCGGACCGGGCGTAACGGCAGCTCTGCAGATCGACCACTTTTTCCGACATATCCCGGCCAAAACTCCAGAGACGCTTCAGCTCATCACCGGCGCCGCCGGATAGTCGATAGAGGCTCAAGTCTCTGTACAGGTAACGGGCGTCGGTTTCGAAGAAAAGGGGTATAATCACCCTGCCAGGCAGGTAGAGGGAATAACTGCTGAGAAAATAGACATCCTCTCCGCTCCGCATCCCGTCGGAGCGGTCCCACTCAGTCTGCACAAGGGCTCGCTTCTGGGCCCAGACGGAATGTGCTCCCACAGTCATAAGCAGGAAGAGGAGGATCAGGGCCTTGCACAGGTGAGGTCGCATGAGCATAGCAGTTTTCACCCCTTCACCTGCAATGTAGGCCGTTTCGAAGGTTCTGCCGTACCGCTTGTGGCCGCGAAACCTGATACAAAATCCATACGATCGATCCTTGTCCATTCCTTCATGTCTTTATTGTAGCCCTATATAGATCGATTTGGTAGGAAAAACTTGCGACGTCGAAAGTTCTACTTTACATATGTTTAGCACTACTCACCACAATACAGCAGCTGGTCGCGCAGGTCCTCTATCTCTTTGCTCCAGAAAGCGCTGCTGCCCCAGTGGGGGTGGTCGGCCTTAAAGCGGCGGTCGTTCCTCTGACGGGCCGACCAGGCCAGGTAGTAGAGCATGCGCATGGCCCGCAGCGGCTCTATCAGGGGTTTTTGGGAGTAGTCGAAGGGCAGAAACTGCTCGTAGCCCTCGGCAATCAGGTTGAACTCCTGGGGGCAGTCATCCACCCGCGAGGGCAGCAGCAGCCACAGATCCTGGATGGCCGGGCCGACCATCATGTCGTCGAAGTCGATCAGCAGCAGCCCCTCACCGGGCCGCTCCAGGATGTTGCCGCGGTGGCAGTCGCCGTGGACTCTCTGCAGGGGAACACCTTCGAACAGGGGCTCGATGCGGCGGCGGATTTCGCCGGCCAGCTCGAAGAACTCCGGCCGGTGCTCGGGATGCACCGCATCGCCGGCCTCCAGTTCGTGGAGACACTGCTCGATGATGGGGCCGGGCAGACAGACCTGGCGGTGCTCGGCGCCGACCCGGCGGGCGGCCGTGTGCATGCGCCCCACCAGGGCTCCCAGCCGCAGCCAGTCCTCCTCGCTTTCGGCGTCGAAGTTGCGGCCGCCCTTCTTAGGAAACAAGGCAAAGTGGTACTCCTGTACCCCGCCGGCCGGAGCATCAGCCGGCTCGCGTTCACCCGGTCCGACCAGCTCCAGCACCGCCAGGGTATCGCCATCGGCGTCGGGCAGCGGGGCGACGGTGGGTATGTCCAGTTCCACGCAGTCCTGGATAAAGCGGTGCTCTTCGAGGATCGCCGCCTCACTCCATCGGCCGGGGCGGTAGAACTTGACCATATACGCCGGCCCGTCCTCCGCATGCAGTTCGTACACGCGGTTGATGTAGCTGTTGTACTGGATGATGTTGCCGTCCAGGCGCAGTCCGTAGGCTCCCTCCACCGCCTTCAGGACGGTTTCGGGAGTCAGCAGATCGAAGTCGCCGGCCGGCTGCGAGTCATGAATAGAGTTCATACACTCAGACTAAGCTTTGCGGACTTCTACTGTGTCGATGCGGTCGCCTTTTTCAATCTTATCCACCACCTCGGCGCCCTTGCTTACCTGGCCGAAGACCGTGTGCCGGCCGTTCAGGTGGGGCTGTGGGGAGTGGGTGATGAAGAACTGGCTGCCGTTGGTGTTCGGACCGGCATTGGCCATGGAAATTACCTTGGCCTCGTGCTTCAGCGGATTGCCCTTGGTTTCATCTTCGAAGCGATACCCCGGTCCGCCGCGGCCGGTCCCGGTCGGGTCTCCGGTCTGCACCATGAAGTCGTCGATAACCCGGTGAAAGAGAACCCCGTCGTAGAAGGACTGCTCGGCCAGAAAGACGAAGTTGTTCACCGTCTTCGGGGCGTGCTCGGGAAACAGCTGCAGCTCTATATCGCCTTTACTGGTTTTGAGGACCGCAAAGTACTGCGCATCCGTGTCTATCTGCATCTGCGGGGGATTGTCCCATTTCTGTGTGCTCATTTCGCATGCTCCTGTCTGCTTTGATGCTCTAAATGTAATGCAATCTGAGACTATCTGCAATGCGGCAGGCACCTTAGTCTCAAGGCTGTGAGTCTGTTTTTCCAATGGTCCGGTCCCGGTGTCCATGATACTATATTTTAACTGCTTCACAAGGAGACCTATAATGAGTAAAAATCAGCAGCGGATTCGCGAGCTCTCCGATTCCTTCGGAACCTGGTATGAGGATGAGGAGAAACTGAAGACGGGCCGCATGACGGCACACCTGCATCCCTACACCGCGATGTTCTCGCCGATACGGATAAACCGCCTCAGCATAAAAAACCGGCTGGTGATGGCTCCGATGGGAAACATCAATATGGCCGAGGAAACCGGCCGGCCCAACGCAAAGATGATCGAATACTTCACCGCCCGGGCGAAGGGCGGGGTGGGGCTGATTACCTCGGGACTGGTACCGGTCAGCCACGGCATAGACCCTTCGGTGACCGAACTCGACCGGCTGAGCTATTTCCCGCGGATCGACCGCAGCCGCTCGAATCTGGCCGGATGGCGCGACCTGGCCGAGCGCTGTCATACCCACGGCGCGCGTTTCTTTATCCAGCTGACCCCCGGTCTCGGGCGGGTTGGGTCTCCCGAGTGTATGGTGAACAAGTTCAAGATGCCGGTCTCGGCTTCCTGGAATGCGAACTTCTACATTCCCGCAATTCCCTGTCGTCCCCTGTCGGGCAAGCAGGCGAAAAAGATCATAAAGAACACCGGTCAGGCCGCGGCGGACGCCAAGGCCATGACCATTGATGGGGTGTACCTGCACGGCCATGAGGGCTATCTGCTCGAACAGATGACCAACCCCGCCTTCAACCGCAGAAAAATCGGGGCGTACGCGGATTGGACGCGCTTCGGGACCGATATGGTCAAAGAGATCAGGAGAAGGACCGGTGATTCATATCCGATAATGTACCGCATCGATCTATCCCTGCTGTTGAATGAGACCTACGGAGAAAAACTGGACTCCATCAAAAGCCTGAAGAAATTCAAGAAAGAACGGAGCGTGGACCAGACCCTGGAGTATATGGAGGCGCTGTTACGGGCGGGGGTGGACCTGTTTGATGTCGATTTGGGCTGTTATGATAACTGGTGGCTGCCGCATCCCCCCGGTTCGATGGCGCCCGGCTGTTATCTCGAGGTGGCTCAGCTGGTAAAAGCGCACTTTGCCGACCTCGGCATCAAATCGAACGCCGGCCAGGAGGTTCCGGTGGTGGCGGTGGGCAAACTGGGCTACCCCGACCTGGCCGAGCAAGCCCTGCGGGATGCGAAGTGCGACATGCTCATGCTCGGCCGCCCACTCCTGGCCGACCCCGAGTGGCCCAACAAGGCCTTTGCCGGCAGAGTCAAGGACATTACCCCCTGCATCGGCTGTCAGGAGGGCTGCATCAACGAGTTCGTAGAAGGGGGCCATCCGCAGTGTGCGGTCAATCCCCAGACCGGCTTCGAAGATCTGTACAACGGCAGCGAGCTGGCGCCGGCCGAGAAAGCCAAAAAGGTGGCGGTTCTCGGCGGCGGGCCGGCGGGAATTGTCTGCGCCCTCACCGCCGCCCGGCGGGGCCACCAGGTGAACCTGTACGAGGCCCGTGAGGAGATCGGCGGAATGCTGATCCCCGGCTCGCAGCCGAAAATCAAGTTCGATATCATCAATTATCTGGACTATCTCAGACACGAGCTTGCAAAAGCACACAAGGAGCTCGGGTTGAAGATCCGCACCTCTACCGCTCCCGGCAGCGATGAACTGAAAAAGAAGAACTTCGATGTGATCGTGCATGCAGTCGGCTCGCAGCAGAGCCGCCCGCCGGTACCCGGAATCGATGCTGAACATGTGCTGTTCGCGGTAGATGTACTGCGGGATCCTGCCCTTATCGGTGATTCACAGAATATCGTCATTATCGGCGGCGGGGTAGTGGGCTGCGAAACCGCTTACTTTCTGTCCCAGGAGAAGGGGCGGAAGGTAACCGTAGTGGAGATGCTGCCCGACTTCATGCCCGGGGTCTGCACGGCCAACCGGGGCTGGCTTATCCACTATCTGGAGCAACAGCAGGTGCCCTTGCTCAACTGTACCCGCCTGAAAGAGGTTCGCGAAAATGAGGTCCTGCTGAGCCGCAACATCTCGAAAACGGTTCCCGATCCGTACGTGACCTGGGCACCTCTCCTGCCGGAGAACATTGAAAATCCCTTCGCCAAGGGAATCAAGGAAGAACTGCAGGAACAGACAGTACCGGCGGATCTGGTGATATTGGCCGCCGGTGCCCGCCCGGATGAAACTCTGTACCGGGAGCTGATACACTCCAATGCTGCTGACGATATACGGATAATCGGCGACTCCTTCGAAATGGGTAAGATTCTGGAGGCTACCCGCGCGGGGTATTC
>JAASTM010000095.1 GCA_021767325.1 Spirochaetales bacterium | reverse complement strand
GGCTGTATACCCAGCTCCTGTATTTCTCCGGCTACCCCGGTTTTATCCGGATCTACCACAGAGACCTGGATCTTTCCCCTCCCGTAGGTTGCATACTCATACAGCAAGTCTTCGATTTGCTGCGGTATCTGAGTCACGGACCGCAGCTTATCCGATGCGTAGTAGGTAATCGTTACCTGTTCATCCACCTCGGCAAACAGGTTTTTAGAAACCTCCGAAATGGTATAGATTTTATCCTCGGTGAGGTCGATCCGTTGAAAGTAGCGCTGGGCGTTCATCATCACCAGCACCGCCACTGTCAGGGTAAGCCCGAGCAGAATAAGTTCTTTCCATTTTTGCGGTATCATAGCCCCGTCTACCTCCATTTCCTCAGAATAAGAATCTTCATATTCAGGTAGAGAAACAGAGCGGTTAAGACCAGATAAAAGGTCACATCACGGGTGTCAATTACCCCCTTGGCAAAACTCTGAAAGTGTGTCTGCAGAGAGATATACTGCAAGAGAGAGGCCACTGCATCCGGTAGTGAGAGAAACATGGTGAACTGCCACATAAGAGTAAAAATCAGCAGCAGCACTACACTGAACAAGAAGGCGCTGATCTGATTGCTCGACAGAGCCGAAACGCACAATCCAACCGCTATTCCCAGAGCCGCCAGCAAAAAAGAGCCAATGTACTGACCCCATATCTGTCCAGTAGCAAACTCACCCAGCGGGAGCAGGGTCAGCGGAACCGGCAGAGTGAACAGCAAGAGCAGTAAGATCAGCAGCAATGCAGCCAGGAACTTCCCCAGCACCAGCTCTCCGGCCCGCAGAGGAAGAGTGAGCAGTATTTCATCGGTTTTCATACGTGCCTCTTCCGCCCAGCTGCGCATCGTTATGGCAGGTAACAGAAAAATGAATACCATCGGAAAAATACCGAAATAGGCCCGCAGAGAGGCTACATTGGCCGCATAGAACTGTTCCATATAGTACAACCATCCGGCGGTAAACAACAGGAAGAACACCGCCACTATATATGCAATCGGTGTGTTAAAGTAGCTGCGAAGCTCTTTCCGCATAACCGCCACTACACTACGCATTCGGAACCTCCTCCTTCCCGGTTAGATTGAGAAACACGTCTTCCAGAGAAACAGTTTTTTTGTGGAGTTCGTTCAGTGTAAAACCGTTGCGCACGGCCCAGTCGAACACCGCGACACCATCGGCGGTTTCGGAGGGTAAGCTGAGCTCGACCCGTACTGCCTGCGGGATGTGTTCCAGCGAAAGGAGCTTTCGGAAATGTGGTTCTCTGTTCACACTTTCCCTGATCTTTTCGGCAGACCCTCCCCGCACTTCCGCGATAAACACTATATCTCCCTGTATCGAACTGCGAATCGCCTCGGTCGCCCCTTGCGCGATAATCGCGCCATGATTCATGATCAGCACTCGGGAACAGACCGCCTCCACCTCCTGAAGAATGTGTGTGGACAGGATAACCGTCTTTTCCCGGCCGATCGTCTGGATGAGTTTTCGAATTTCAATAATCTGATGCGGGTCTAAGCCGGTGGTGGGTTCGTCCAGAATCAGCAGATCGGGGGCGTGGATAACCGCCTGTGCCAGGCCCACTCGCTGCTGATACCCCTTGGACAGCTTCGAAATCGGACGGAAGACCACAGAGTTCAAGCCCGTCTCTTCAATCGCCGCCGGCAGGCGCCGCTGTTTGTCGGCGCTGGTCAGACCGCGGGCATCGGCTATGAAGTCGAGATATTCGAATACATTCAAATCCGGATACACAGGAGCGTTCTCCGGCAGGTATCCGATTTCCGATTTTATTTTTAATGAATCAGTGTACACATCGTATCCTAAAATGTTCACGTTACCGGAACTCGGAAAATGATACCCGGTGAGTATTTTCATCAGTGTGGTCTTGCCGGCTCCGTTGGGTCCTAAAAGCCCCACGATCTCTCCCTTACCGATAGAGAAATCGACATCCTTCACCGCTTCGATCGCACCGTAGCGCTTGTTTACTTTGTGCACCTCAATCATGCCGCTTACTCCTCTCTATAAGGAATGTCAAACGATAATCGATCTCTGGTTAGAATTGTATTCGGAAACACCTCGCGCGCCTCCTGCAGTAGCTGCTTTAACTCGTATTCGGTGTACCGCGGGCTGTAGTGGATCAAGCCGAGTTTACCGACTCCACCGGCATCCCGGGCTATACAGGCCGCCTGGTGAGCGGTCAGGTGCTTTTTCTCACGGGCGCTCTCTTCCAGCTCGTGCCTGAACATCCCTTCGCAGACCAGGAAATCGCTGCCGGCTACCTGTGGTGCAATGCCGTCGAAATAGACGGTATCAGTTACGTATCCGACCTTGCGGCCGGGGCGGTTCGGCCCCATCACTGCATCCGGCGGCACCGTTTCACCATTATCGGCGAGGACGGACTCCCCCCTCTGCAGCTGCGCCCATTTCGGACCCTTCGGTACCTGCAGCTGCTCGGCTTCGGCCGGGTCGAAAACTCCAGGCCGCTCATCTTCAACCAGTACATATCCCAGACAGGGCTTAGTGTGGCGCAACCAGAAGGCCTCTACATGAAAGCCTTCGCCCTGATACACCACACCCGGCTCGTCTACTTCACGTATCACTATGTCGTAGTTTATGTACATATCGAGAACTCTACGGTTCTCCTCCACATACTCTCTGATTTTGGGCGGGCCCACTATATAGAGTGGCTCGTCTCGGTCGACCTGACTCGAGAGCATGAGTATTCCCGGCAGACCGGTTACGTGATCGGCATGGGTGTGACTGATAAAAATAGTGTTGATCTTCTTCCAGCGCAAATTGAGTTTACGCAGCGACACCTGGGTTCCTTCTCCGCAGTCGAACAAAAAAAGGTCCCCTTCACGTCGAAGAAGCATAGAGGTGAGGAAGCGATTAGGAAGGGGCATCATGCCGCCGGTTCCGAGGATAAATAGTTCTAGATTCATAATGTCTTATAATATAAAGAGGTGGACGAAATGACAAGCATCCGTCCACCTTTGGGGTTTAATTAGCCCATAACCTAGTTGTTCACCGATGCGTGGTCGGGCACCTGCTCGGGTTTTTTTGCGGTAAAGTTGATCTGACCTTTCCGCATACTCAGTACCAGGCGGGTGCCGCTGGTGCACTTGCCCTCGAGCATCTGCATCGAGATCGGGTCCTCGATCTCTTTGCTGATCAGTCTCCGCAGGGGTCGTGCGCCGTATTTGGCATCGTAGCCGTTGTCGATCAGGTAGTCCTTCACAGTCTGCTTTACTTCCAGAATAATGTTCATCTCGAGCAGACGGAGCGATACCTCCGAGAGCATGATGTCGAGAATCTTGCTGACCTCTTCGCGGCTCAGGCTCTGGAATACCACGATCTCATCCACACGGTTGATGAACTCGGGCCGGAAGGAGCGCCGCATTTCGTTGAGGGCCGAAGCCTTGATGTCCTTGTAGTCGAACACGCCTTCTTTGACCTGAAAGCCGAGAGTACCTTCGTGAGAGATCTCCCGTGCACCGGCATTCGAAGTCATTATGAGAACCGTGTTGCGGAAAGAGACTTTGTGTCCCAGGTTGTCCTGCAGCTCACCCTCTTCCAGCACCTGCAACAGCAGATTGAAGACATCCGGATGCGCTTTTTCGATTTCATCCAAGAGAATGACCGAGTAGGGTCTGCGGCGGATTTTTTCGGTCAGCATACCGCCCTCTTCGTACCCTACGTAGCCGGGAGGCGCTCCTACCAGACGGCTTACGTTGTGTTTTTCCATGAAATCGGACATGTCGATTCGGATCAGTGAATCTTCATCACCGAACAGAAACTGCGCCAGGGTCTTTGCCAGCAGGGTCTTTCCGACACCCGTCGGTCCGAGGAAGATAAAGGATCCCAGGGGCCGCTTGGGCGAGTTCAGACCGGTGCGGGACCGGCGAATACTCGATGCAATGGCACCGATAGCCTCGTCCTGGCCGATGATCGTCTTGTGCAGCTCGTCTTCGATATGCAGCAGCTTCTCGGATTCACTCTGGGCGATACGTGCAAGCGGTATTCCGGTGATGCTGGAGATGATGCTCTGGATATCCTCTTCATCCACGACGTTCTTCTCATTTTTGAGTGACTTCTGCCAGCCGTTCTTGATTTCTTCTACCCGGCCTTTCAGCTGTCGCACAGTATCGCGGACCGCCGCAGCTTTTTCATAGTCCTGGTTGTTTACCAGATTGATTTTTTCTTCCGTCAGCCGCTCGATCTCCTCTTCCAGCTCGGTCAGCTCCTTCGGGCGGACCGTGTTGTTTATCCGCTTGTAGGAGCCGGCCTCGTCGATCAGGTCAATAGCCTTGTCCGGCAGAAAGCGGTCGGTTATATAGCGGCCTGAAAGCCGTGCGGCTTCACCAATAGCCTTTTCAGTATAGGATACATTATGGTGATCTTCATACTGCTCCTTGATTCCGTTGAGTATCTCTACGGTCTCATCGATGGAAGGCTCCTCAACAAAAATCGTCTGAAAGCGCCGCTCCAGAGCGGCATCCTTCTCGATGTATTTGCGGTATTCATTGTGCGTGGTGGCACCGATAGTCTGCAGTTCGCCCCTTGAAAGGGCCGGCTTCAACATGTTGGACGCATCGATTGCCCCCTCGGCACCGCCGGCACCGATAATGGTGTGCAGCTCGTCGATAAACAGAATGACATTGCCGGCCGCGGAGATCTCCTTCATGACCTTTTTGAGCCGCTCCTCGAACTCGCCGCGATACTTGGTTCCGGCGATGAGGGATGCGATGTCCAGGGTTACCACCCGTTTGCCGAGCAAAACCTCCGGTGCAGTGCCCTCCTCTATCTGCTGGGCAAGCCCCTCTACAATTGCGGTTTTTCCGACGCCCGGTTCACCGATCAATACCGGATTGTTCTTCGTACGGCGGGCGAGAATCTGAATCACCCGCTGGATTTCCCATGCGCGTCCGATAACCGGATCGAGCTTGCCTTCGCGGGCATACTCGGTAAGGTCACGGGCAAACTCATCGAGTGTCGGGGTGCCCTTGCTGCTGTGCTGCGCACCTTTCCGTTTCGGTGCAGCCTGCTGCCCTCCGCCTTTTTTGCGCATACTGCCGCTGCCGCGGAGATCGGTAATGGTGTCGCGAATGGTTTCTACGGACACCGACTGCTTGACGAGAAACCGCTGCACCACGCTGCCGGTCTCTTTGGCGGCCGCCAGCAAGAGGTGTTCGGTCCCAATGTATTCATGTCCCATGCTGCGGGCCTCTTCGGCCGCATCCTCCAACACCTTCTTGCCGCGGTGCGAGGGCGGGACGTCGCCGAGAATGAATCCGGCGTGTTTTTTGGGAATACTCTTCTCGATCTCCGACTGCAGTTCCTGCGGGTCGATTTTGAGATTCGACAGGGCTTTGTAGCCCAAACCCTCTCCGTCTTTGAGAAGAGCTAGAATTATATGTTCAGGAAGCAGCTGGTCGGAGTGAAACCGCTTAGCCTCTTCCTGTGCGAATATAGTCAATATTCGTTGAGCCCGTTGTGTAAGACCTTTAAACATTGGCATCCTCCTTGTAAGCGCTCAATGCGTGCTGTACGAGGCGCGCCCGTAAACTCTTAATCTGCTGGGAAGATTCCTCCAGCTTTTCGTGTCCGGCAATTTGCTGCAGATGGGCCTTACCAACCAGCACTAACAGTGCATTTACAATTTGGATCGGAATATCTATCCACCCCAGCGCAACACCTAAACGTACGTCCGAAAGCAAATTGATTGCTTCTTTCTCCTGCAGCAACCTGCAGTATTTCAAAGTTCCGTAGGCACGATACACAATATCTTCGAGTTCGACCTTACGGTGTCTTTTCATCTCTTCACGCGCCTTCTGTTCATAATCTACTAACTGAGAGGCTATGCGTGCAAGTTTTTCGACAATATCTTTTTCATTTTCTCCAATAGCAACAGGATTATACAGCTGATACAGCGAGCCCAGTGACCCGTCTTCATCGCCTGTAAAACCCTTCACTTCTAGTCCGGCATCCATTGCCCGGCGAAACGCCCTTTCAAGCACTGATGAGTACTTGAGTGCCGGAAGATGCAGCAGTACTGACACTTGCAGCCCGGTTCCGCAGTTCTTCAAATCCGAACTCAGATAGCCCCGATCCAGCGAAACAGCAAAGTCCAGCTGTTTCTCTAATTGTCGGTCGATTGCGTTTACTTTTTCATACGCTTTTTGAATCGACAGACCGCCGGTAAATGCCGCTATCCTGAGGTGATCCTTCTGGTTTACTGTTGCCGCGATAGAATCATTGGTGTCGAATACCACCAAACGCTCTTTTTCCAGAGAGTAATTCTGTGAAACGAAGTGTTTCTCTATCAGCTTTCTACGCTCAACCACCGGCAGCTGATCCAAAACCTTGATCGTAAGGTTTTGCGGATCCTCATTCTTCAGCTTCACCGCTTTGAACGCGCTTTTTATGTTCTCCTGTACTTCCTGCAGCTCCTTGTCGTTGAGCTTATGGGGAAAGAAGTATCCGGACAAATTTCGTGACAGCCTTGCGCGGCTGGAATATACGACCTGCTGTTCGGGCCCTTCCTCGCGGTACCATCCGGGTTTATGCAGCACTGATTCAAAATTGACTGCGTTCATTCTTCGATTCCCCTGTGCGGGTTCTGCTCCAGCTCCTTGATCTGATCTCGCAGCAGAGCTGCCCGTTCATACTCTTCCCGCTGAACAGCCTCGCTGAGCTTTCGCTTCAGCACCTCTTTATCTATTAATATAGCTTTATAGGCCTTCAATTTCTCGGGAAATTTACCACGGTGTATAGTAATATCCGAATGGTCGGACAGTATTGTGTCAATCTGGTTCCGGAAGGTGGTATAACACTCGGCACACCCGGCAGTTTCATTTTCTTTAAGGTCAGTAAGGGTTGTTCCGCATTTGGGACACTCGTTACTTACCGTCTGTTCACCTTCCTGGGAGAATGATTCAACCAGTCCGCTCAGCAGTTGTGAAAGCGAAACCTCACCATTTTCACCGTTCTCCAGAGCCACTCCTTTCTGTTTGGCACACTCTGCGCACATATGGACTTCGTAGATTTCACCGCCCATAATTTGCTGAACGTGGACAATAGCTTCATTCTCTCCACAAATATCACAAATCATTAAATCCTCCGTTTTCTCTCCTCCATTGTATCAATAATTCTGTTCACTCACAATATAATACTTTAGGTACAGATTGTGTATAGCACACCTAATGTTTCCTCAATATCTCTAACGGCTTTATTTTTCCGGCCCGCCGCGCCGGAAAATAGGCCGCCAGCGTAGCGGCCAGCATGGCCCCCGTCCCGGTCAAAAAGATCTCGATAAATCTGAGGCGAATCGGAATGGTTTCCAGATAAAACGACTCGTCGAATACCTTTATCTGCTCCATCTCCCCCTCAATAAGCGGCGAAAACAGCACTCTGATAAGCTGGCTCAGCGAGTTCAGCCCCCGCTCCAGACCTGTCAGCAGTGCATTTATGTTCACTGCTGCCGCCAGCCCGATTGAAACTCCGACTAAAGTGGCCACTGTTCCCAGCCATATCCCCGTATACAGAAATGACTTAGTGATGGTACCCGGACTCACTCCGACACTCTTCAACATTGCGATTTCCGGTTCCTTCTCTAATACCAACATTATCATAGAAGAGGAGATATTCACAGTCGCCACCAAGACAATTAATGCCATCACGAAAATCAACAGATT
>JAASTM010000094.1 GCA_021767325.1 Spirochaetales bacterium | reverse complement strand
GAAAGACTGAAGAAATAGGGGCCGACTGCACTCCCCGCTACTGTCCAGGCCATCGCAAATCCTGAAACCGCCCCTAAATGGCGTAGTCCGAAGAACCGCGGCCAGGTGATATTGGAGGTGATACCCATCATCCCCTGAGCAAAGCCGAGACCGATTATCAGTGTGAGGGGGCCGGCCGCACTGGAGAGAATCAGGATTCCTAATCCGAGCAGTACTGATCCGGCGGATTGAACCAAGGCAATAAACCTCAGCGGTATGTAGTCGCTGATCCAGCTGCCGAGGAACTGAGAACCTACAGCCACTAAGGAAGCGGGCAGGAAAATGTTGACTGCCTGGGTGCGGCTTAAGCCGGCTTCCTCAAAGATGCTTACCACGTGAAATGTAAAGGCCGTCATTATGAGCGCCGAGAGAGCCAATGTCAGATTGAACAACCAGAAGGTATAGGTTCGACGGGCTTCCGGGAGCGTGAAGTCGCGACTGGCGCTTGTTTCGGCATGCAGCGTCTTTTTCTCCCTGACGGGTGTGTTTCCATCAGGTTTGAGTCCGATCGCCTGCGGATTATCCCGAAACAGCAGGTAGGCTATGAGTGCAAACAGGAGTAGTATGAGAGCCATGAAGCGCCAGGCCCCCTGCCAGCCCTGAGACTGTACGAAAATATCCAGTACTCGGGGCGCAATTGAAAATCCGAGGGATACTGCGATTCCAAGCACTGCGTTCGCAAAGCCCCTGCGCTTTTCAAACCATTTCATGACCATGTTGCGACTGGTCATGGTCAGAGTCCCCTGTCCGAAAAACCGCAGCATAAAAAAGCCGACTGCGATGATAATGAAGGCAACTATCGATGCCCCCCGGTCTCCGAGCAGCGAGTTGATCTGCCGGGTAAATACCGCCGAGAGTGAGAGATACACCAGGGTCGCCGACAGCAGAATTGTTACTACAACTCCCATTTTTCTGGCCCCGTAGCGATCGAAAGCTCTTCCCCCGGCAGACAAAAGAAACGCACTGCCGACTGTTCCTACTAAATAGGCCATGCTGATTGCATTCCGGCTGAGCCCTAATGCTTCTATGAGATAGTCGGTGAATACTGAGACTCCGACTGTCTGACCGGGAATACTCATGAGCATTCCGAGGGTTCCGATCCCGAGGATTATCCACCCGTAATAGATGGGGCTGTGGGCTGGGTTAAAAGGCGTTCTATCTCTAAACAATCTTCCCCTTCTGCTGTATGAACCTTGGTGCTGGTTGAATAATAAGTACTGGTATTATTGAATATTAATGCTACAATATTTTTGCAAAAGCGTATATATTTGCGGAGAAAAGTCTTAAAAAAGGTAGAGCACCATTATTCATAAAACAGTGATAGAAAGGGCTATTCAGCTGGCTTTGGATACCCACAAAGGCCAGCAGCAGCGCAATGGGGCGCCATTTATCCTGCATCCGCTGTATGTAATGCAGCAGGTCAAGGGGGAGGTGCTGCAGACTGCGGCAGTCCTGCACGACGTGGTTGAAGACAGTTCGCTTACACTTGAAGAGCTGAAAAAGAAAGGATTCAGTGACGAAGTCGTAGAACTAGTGGATGCCATGAGCAAAAGGCCGGATGAAGATTACGAGCAGTATATTCAGCGGTTGGCCAGGACACCGGCAGCCATTCCGATAAAGCTGGCTGACCTTCGGCACAACATGGATGCGCTGCGGCTGGTCGATTTCACGGAGAAAGACGGATTGCGTTTTCAACGGTATCACAGGGCCTACCGGCAACTCGAGAGGCAGTATGCCGAGTTCTGTCTTGGTGAAACGCTATAAATATATATTGGGTTACAGAAACATTACGCAGACTTTGAACACAGGCACCTACAGCCGCCGTACCAAAAATCGGGCATAAAGCCATAACGAAGCTTTAAAAACTGTTTTCTCAGAGGCGGCTGTCTACCAGCAGGTAACTGCCGGCGATAGGACCGGATATTTTCGAAACAGCCTTTACTACCACTGAAGCCACTTTGCGGGCCTGAGCGGGTTCTGCGATCTCTCTTGATACAAGTGCCTCTGCTATCTGGTCTACTGAGTTTTTTGCGGTTTGCACCGCATCGCTTTTTGATATCCCGATCACCTGGGCGCGGGTGCTGATGGTTTGTCCGGTCTGATAGTCGGCAGGGCCTATAATGACCATTGAAGCGGTGGAATCATCGAGAATGTACACACTGATGCTAGTGAAGGGAATCGGCAGTTTGAGCTCGAGGGTTCCCTGGATGTTGACCGCTTCTCCGGCGTAGCGATCAGGATTGCTTTTGATCGTTGCCAGCGATGTGGTGCAGGCTGTGGCTGTGAGTATGAGAGCAAGTGCCAGTATCGTCAGTCTGATGGGAATCAGAGATTTATGGTGGGTGCATTTGTTAGCTTTCATAGCATTAGTATAACTGTTTTTCAGAGAATATTCAGAGAATATTCAGAGAATATGCTGTGCTAAACCTTGATTCTGTGGAAGTTTTTCCGCTGGTCGAGCATTGTCTTGGTGTGCGCCTAGTTGTTGAGGGGGCTTTTCAACCTATGGAGCCGGGAGATGGGGGTTGGATTAGTTATTTTTATGTTAGTCTTTACAGTACAGGCAGTAGAACAAGGCGGAGTGGGATTGATTTTATTTAAATTATACGATAGACTCATGAGCCCGTAAGGTTTGAGGCTTCCTGACAGACTTAGCGAAAATTATACCATGAGAATTTCCTGCCTTCAAGAAAAAAATGAGGGTAAGTGAACATAGCAATAAACTAAACTCAATCGAGTGAGAGGTGGAATATTTATGAGTACTCCGGATATTACAAAACTGCGCAACATCGGAATTAGCGCGCATATCGACTCCGGTAAAACAACCCTGACCGAGCGCATGCTGTTTTACTGTAAGCGAATTCATGCGATTCACGAGGTCCGCGGTAAAGATGGCGTGGGTGCCACGATGGACTCCATGGAGCTGGAGAAGGAGCGTGGTATTACCATTGCTTCGGCGGCAACCAACGTAAAATGGAAAGATCATCCCATTAACATAATCGACACTCCGGGACACGTTGACTTTACCATCGAGGTAGAGCGGGCTCTGCGCGTACTCGACGGAGCGGTATTGGTGCTCTGTTCGGTAGGTGGTGTGCAGAGCCAGTCTATCACCGTAGACCGGCAGATGAAGCGCTACGGCGTTCCCCGGCTGGCATTTGTAAACAAGTGTGACCGGGCTGGCGCGAATCCGCTGCGGGTGCGCGACCAGTTAGAAGAGAAACTGGGCCACAATGCGGTGCTGATGCAGATTCCGATTGGGCTCGAGGACAAGCACGAGGGTGTGGTCGATCTGATCAAGATGAAGGCGATCTACTTCGAAGGCCCGGCCGGCGAGGAAATGGTCGAGAAGGAGATTCCGGAAGAGCTGAAGCAGCAGGCCGAGGAGAAGCGTGAGGTAATGCTGGATGCAGTCTCCATGTTCTCCGACGAGCTGATGGAAGCGATGATGGAAGACTCTGTAAACGAAGATCTGATCCACGACGCCGTGCGGAAGGCTACCCTCAGCCAGGAGATTACTCCGGTTTACATGGGTTCCGCTTACAAGAACAAAGGTGTTCAGGCTCTGCTGGATGCGGTTATCGCGTATCTTCCGAATCCGACCCAGGTGACCAATGAGGCTCTGGACATGGATAAGGACGAGGAGCCGGTGAAGCTGACTGCCGAGGATGACAAGCCGACTGTTGCGCTGGCATTCAAACTGGAAGAAGGTCAATATGGGCAGCTTACCTATATCCGGATTTACCAGGGTAAAGTGAAGAAGGGCGATGAGCTGTATAACGTTCGTTCGCGGAAACGCTTCAAGGTGGGGCGGTTGATCAAGATGCATGCCGACCACATGGAGGATATCAACGATGCCGGGGCCGGTGAGATTGCAGCTCTGTTCGGTATCGACTGTGCCTCCGGTGATACCTTTACCGGCGGCGGACTGAACTACACCATGACCAGTATGTATGTTCCCAACCCGGTTATTTCTCTGGCAATTTCTCCCAAGGACAAGAGTGCCGCTGACCGCATGTCAAAGGCTCTGAACAGGTTTACCAAAGAGGACCCGACCTTCCGTACCTATGTCGATCCCGAATCGAATCAGACCATTGTGCAGGGAATGGGCGAGCTTCACCTGGATGTATATATCACCCGCATGAAGCGCGAGTACAAGGCCGAGGTTGAGGTTGGTATTCCGCAGGTTGCCTACCGCGAGACTATCAGTCAGGCGGCCGACTACGACTACACTCACAAGAAGCAGACCGGTGGTTCCGGTCAGTTCGGACGGGTTGTCGGGCGGATCGAGCCGATTACCGAGAGCGAAGAGAACTACGAGTTCGTCAACGAGATCAAGGGTGGTGTTATTCCCACTGAATATATTCCCGCTTGTGACGCCGGGTTCCAGCGAGCTCTGGAGAAAGGCAGCCTGATCGGATTTCCGGTTGTAGGTGTGCGGGTTGTACTCAACGATGGTCAGTTTCACGCAGTCGACTCCTCCGAAATGGCGTTCCAGACTGCTGCCTTCCAGGCCTTTAGAAACACATACCCCAAAGCCAAACCGATTATCATGGAGCCGATCATGAAGGTTTCCGTCGAGGGACCGACCGAGTTCCAGGGTAATATTTTCGGTGCTCTGAACCAGCGGCGCGGTATGATTGTAAGTACCGTTGAAGAGGGTATCTTCTTCAATGTAGAGGCCGAGGTTCCGATGAGCGAGATGTTCGGTTTTTCTACGGTGCTGCGATCGCTTACTCAGGGAAAGGCTGAGTTTACTATGGAATTCCTGAAGTACGACAAGGTTCCGCAGAGCATCTCCGAAGAGCTGATTAAAGAGTTCGAAGAGAAAAAGAAACAAGAGCAAAAATAGTATTTCCGCAGACGGCCCCGGACGCAGTAAAATTGCGTATTTATATGGCGGGGCCGTTAGTTTTGTTATAGTGTAGTAAGTAAGAGGAAGAAGAGTAGGAGGAGAAATCTATATGGTAAAATCGGAGCTTATAAAGCGAAGCCCGCTGCGTATTTTTGAAAAATCTATTCATGGCGGGGTTGGGAAAGGCCATCTGGGTGTGTTGGCTTCAAAGAAGGGTGTAGGAAAAACCGCGTGCCTGACACATATTGCAGTGGACAAACTTTTCCAGGATCGGCATGTAATTCACGTGTCTTTCGCTTCTACTGTAGATCATATAATCAACTGGTATGAAGATATTTTCCGCGAAATTGCTAAAAAGCGTAATCTCGAGCATGCGGTGGAAGTCCATGATGAGATTATCCACAACCGGGTAATCATGAACTTCAACCAGCAGGGGGTCAGCATGGACCAGGTCGTAAGCAGCCTGGAAGCACTGATCAAGGATGGGCATTTTCCGGCGGATGCTGTCATTTTCGACGGGTATGAGGTGAGCGACCGCAGTGCCGGCGAACTGGGTAAAATCCGCGACTTTGCCGAGAAACAGGGCGTGGAGATCTGGTTTAGTGTTTCCCTGACTGAAGACAACGGTCCGCTGTTCAATGCGCAGGGAATACCGTCGATTCTCGAGAATATTGTGGATAAGATCGACGTAATCGTAGATCTGCGTCACGAGGGTGATTACATCCACCTGGAGGTTGCGAAGGATCATGAGATGCTGGAGCATCGCGATATGCAGCTCAAGCTCGATCCGAAGACCTTGCTGATCGCCGAAGATTAAGCTGAAATAGAAAAGAAATAGAAAAAGAGTAGAAGTCGGAATCATCGATTCTGCTGTATATAAACCCTGCTGCCGCTCGAGAGAGCCGCCTGCAGGGTTTTTTTATGGAGAGGCGTGGGGAAGCTTAGCGGTGGCGGGCAACACCAATCTTCGGACAAGCGGACTCGAGCGGGCATTTTGAACACCAGGGAGAGACCGGGGTGCAGATGCTCTGCCCGAAGCGGACGAAGAGCTCGTTAATTTCTATCCAGTATTCTTGCGGCAAGACGCTGCTCAGTTCGCGTTCGGTGTCGTCCGGTTTTTCGGTGCGTACCCAACCGAGTCGGTTTGAGATTCGGTGTACATGGATGTCTACGCAGATATAGGGCAGGCCGAATCCTAGACTGAGGGTGAGATTGGCGGTTTTCAGACCGACGCCCGGCAGCTTCATCAGGGCCGCTTGGCTTGCCGGAACCTGCCCCTCGTAGTCATCTAGAATGATGCGGGTGATCTTTTTGATGCTCTCGGCTTTGTTGCGGTAAAAACCGGCCGGATAAATGAGCTCCTGAATACGTTCGGCCGGCAGACCGGCCATCTGCTCGGGGGTCGGGGCTGCATCGAACAGCCGGCGTGCCGCGGCGGCGGTCACTTCGTCTTTAGTTCTAAGAGAGATTACAGTGGATATGAGTATCTGAAAGGGATCGCGATCGAGGTTGGCAATGTCGGAGACGGATGGAATTTGATGAAACTCTACCGATTGCCTCACCAGCCGTACGATTTCACCGAAATCAGCTGTACTCAGTTCTTGTCTCGACTTCTCCATGCTTATACCCAGAGGGAGGGATCCGGATTTTCCAGTAAGACCGCAGCGTATGCCTCGATAGCCCGGCCTTCGCCGGTGGCGTCGACGTGCTCTTTGGTTTTGGCTTTTACCGAAATGTTGCTGCGGGAAGTCATCAGCAGCTCGGCCAGATTGGTTTGGATGGCCGGTATGTATTCGGCCAGCTTCGGCCTCTGCAGAACAATGGTGGTGTCTATGTTGACCAAACCGAGGCCGGCATCGTGAACCATTGCGAGTGCCTTGGTAAGCAGGCTGCTGCTGGCGATATCCTTCCACTGCGGGTCTGAGGGAGGGAAATGAGAGCCGATATCACCCAGAGCGGCGGCTCCCAGCAATGCGTCTATGACCGCATGCAGCAGGACATCGCCGTCGGAATGACCACTTTCGCCAAAAGGTGCTTCTATCCGAATGCCCCCCAGCATCAGCTTGCGGCCCTCCACCAGTTGATGGAGATCCCAGCCGAATCCTATTCTCATGAATGACCTCCCGGGGCGCCGGAATGCGAGGCCGGTTTTGGGTGCGGCGCTGTGTGTATATGAAAGTCGCCGGGGTAGGTGAGCTTGAGGTTCTCTTTTTCCCCTTCGACAGTATGTACCTGACCAATGTAACTGGCATAGACTTCGGCATCGTCGATGAAATCGTCACGTTCGCTCTCTGCCTGTCGGTGGGCGGAAAGGATCGCTTGGAAGGCGAAGCCCTGCGGGGTCTGGGCACATACGGTTGCCTGGCGGGGAAGATGTGTCTGGATGAACCCGTCGGGTGTGATCTGCTTCATTGCATCGGTAGAGGCGACAACCGGAATGCTGGCCCCGTTTTCCTCGGTGTCAAAGAGTACCCGGCGGATGAGCATTGCGCTGGCCCATGGCCGGGCGCCGTCGTGGATGAGTACGAAGCGGGGATTACAGCTGCAGGCCTTCAGGCCGGAAAAGACACTGGCCTGCCGGGAAGCGCCCCCTTCGATGAGGATGATTTTTTCGGTCCAGTTGTGTAGTTCCTGCGGCAGCTGTTGGAGAAGCGATTCGACCCGGTCTCTGTGTCCGGAGGGAATGGTAATTACCACCTGCGAAAACAATCCGGAATCTAGGAAGGGAAGCAGGGTTTGAACGAGCACCGGACGGCCGTTGAGGCTGCGGTACTCCTTCTTCTCACCCTCTCCCATCCTCCGGCTCGAGCCGGCCGCGGTAATGATCAGAGCAGCATAGGCTGTGCTTGTGTTTGACCGGTTTTCCACGACGCTTCAGGACTGCAGGAGGTGCAGCAATGTGCTCTCCTAGTTAGACTCGAGGCTG
>JAASTM010000093.1 GCA_021767325.1 Spirochaetales bacterium | reverse complement strand
TTAATAGGTTTGAAATTCGATAGTTAAGGTGTTCACTTTTGGAAAAATAAACCGGAAATAGCGTAGTTTGATTGTTTAGCGCTTAATTTGGGTAAATACAAAAATCTATTCAAAATCGGAGGAAAATCATGAAAACAAATCAGAAAAACATTGCACTCGTCCTTGCACTGGTGAGCTTCGCCCTGTTGCTCGCCATGCCAACTCTCGCCCAAGAGACCCGCTACTGGGTGCCGCTGCCGAACGAAATCCCAACCTGGCCGCAGACCAGTGCTGCGGAGCAACCGGAACCGCTCATAGTGTCAGACTCATGGGTTCCCCTACCGGGACAAAACTTATCCTGGGAGGAGAAGCAGCGAATGTACGACCGCCGGCAAATCTGTTCAATCTGGGATGAATACTGCCGGTCCGTTCGTGAAAATGATGGACAAGCCTTTCTGGCTCTCCACGAACTGGACGCCTACAAAATGCCCCCGGGCCGCCCTATGTTCCGTATCCGCGATGTCGCGCCCACTTTGCAGGTAAACTGGAACAAAACCCGCCAGCAAATGCAGATCGACATGAGCATCGACTGCCGGGACATAGTCATTGCCGGTGATTACGCCTGGTCGATGGGTACCTATGAACAGATTTTCACACCGAACAACGGAGCGCCACAATCGACCTTCAACGGTAAGTTTCTTACCGTTCTACGCCGCCAGCCCAACGGCAGCTGGAAGATCTGCCGCGACTGCTTCAATTCCGACGAAGCGCCGTCGATCTGAGCTCTGGTGCCGGGCCGCCGCGCTGCTTCTTCCCTATGGGGTGTCGGCGGTCTATAGATCTCTATTGAATGAGATTGTTTTATCCTTAGAATTAAAAAATATCTATAAAAGGAGTAACTAACATGACAAAAAAGAATTCGAAAGACATTATGATACTCACGGCTGTACTACTTTCGACTTTATTTATTACCCAGGGGGTTGCCCAAAATGCAGGTAATCAAAACACGGACTATCAGGCAATAGAAAGTATGTGGTGTGCCTATTGCAGAGCTTGTAATAACAACGATCCAGCGTCTTTTATCGCTTTACATGAAAAAGACGCTATTAAAATGCCGCCACAACAAGCAATGTTCCGGATGGATCAAATTGCAAATTCCTTGCCTTCGATGTGGAATAATCAAAACAAGTATGTGTACACGTCGATGAGCATCAACTATCAGGAAATAGTAATCGAAGGCGATTATGCCTGGTCGATGGGAACCTATGAGGAGGTGCTTATCCAAAAATATGAAGCTAAAAGCTCTATCTATAAAGGCAAATTTCTGACCGTCTTCCACCGCCAGCCCGACGGCAGCTGGAAAATCTGCCGCGACTGCTTCAACTCCAACGATCCGCCGTCGATCTGAGCTCGGCCTGCGGAGATAGGCTGCAGCAAGGCCGCCGGTGTTACCGGCGGTCCGCATCGCCGTAAGAACGAGTTTACTTTTCAGAAGCCAGGGCAAAGCCCTTCATGAAGCTCTCCTGCATCACGAAGAACACGATCAGCGGCGGCAGCATGGTAATCATAACACCAGCCATGATGACGCCCCAGTTGTTCATCGCCTCGGCCTGGATCAGCATTTTTACACCGATCTGTACTACCCGCATGTGCTCGCTGTTGGTAGCCATCAGTGGCCAGAGGTACTGATTCCAGATGTAGATGAACTCGATAACCGTCAGGGCTCCGATCGAGTTCTTGGAAAGCGGAATGAGAATCTGGAACAGATAGCGCATCGGCCGGCAGCCGTCCATCTTGGCCGAGTCGAGCAGCTCCACCGGTATGGTGCGAAAGCGCTGCACGAAGAGAAAGGTACCGGTCGCGCTGGCCAGGAACGGGAATATCAGGCCGGAATAGGTATCGATCCATCCAAAACCGCTGACTATTTCGAACAGCGCCACAATGCGCACTGGAATCGGCAGCAGCAGGGTGATGAGAACGATAAAGAACAGGGCGTTCTTGCCCTTGAACTCGAAATGGGTGAATGCGAAAGCTGCAAACAGACTCAGTATGATTTTACCCACAGTGACCGAAACCGCGATAATAGTTGAGTTCAGCATCATCCGGCCCAGCGAAACACTCTCCCAGGCGGTTGCATAATTTGCGAAATGCCCGGCCGGCAGTATCCGGGGCGGCGAAGAGTACACCTGCGCCGGGGTCTGCGTACTGATAACAAAAGAGAGAATCACCGGCAGACTCACTACCAGGATAACCAGAATAGTAACCACGTGCAGCATAACTGATTGTCGTTTAGATCGAATCATTCCAATCTCCTATTGATAGTAGACCCGTTTTCCGGTGGTCTTGAATTGTACCAGGGTCAGCAGCACAACCAGTGAAAAAAGGATCAGACTCTCGGCAGCCGCATAACCGGTTTTTGAGTTTACGAAAAAGTCCCTGTACAGTTGATAAATCAAAATATTCGTAGCATTGGCCGGCCCCCCCTCGGTCAGAACGTCTATCAGCCCGAAGGACCGGAAATATGAATAAATGATATTCATTACCAGCAGAAAAAAGGTGGTCGGTGAGAGCATCGGAAAGGTGATGTACACGAACCTCTTCACCGCTCCGGCCCCGTCGATCTGGGCCGATTCAATCGCCTCCTTCTGTACGTTCTGTAAACCGGCTAAAAAGAAGATGATGTTGTATCCCAGGTTTTTCCATGTTGCCGCAGCAGTTACTACAACCAGTGCCAGGGTCCCGTTTGTAAGCCACGGCGGATCCACACCGGTGATTACTTCGAAAAAGTGATTGAGGTATCCGTTGGCAGGATTGAACAGAAACCGGAAAATTGCTCCGGAGATGGCCGGTGAAAGCGCGTACGGCCAGATGAGCAGCGTGCGGTATACCTTGATTCCTTTAATATTCTGGTTCAGCAGCACCGCAATCAGCAGCGAGATCGTTAACCCCACTAAAACAACCGCAACCGAAAATACCAAAGAAGTGGTAAAACTCTTGATATACACTTCATCTGTAAACAGTTTCACAAAGTTGCCGGCACCGGCGAAGATCTTTCTCATACCAAACGGGTGCACCTTATAGAAGCTGAGCCGAAAGGTCTCCAGTGCGGGATAGAAAAGAAAGATTATCAATACCACAAACGTAGGCAACAGCAGTAAATAGGGAAGCCATTTTTCACGAAAGTAAGACTGCATTACTATTCCCCTCTTTGTTAAATAGCGGGCGGCTCATAACGCCGCCCGCACTCTTTTTGCAATACTAAATACTTTATACGCTTTTTTTATTCAACCAGCTCGTTCCATTCTTGAATAGATTCGGTGGTTTTGTTAGCTGCCTCATCCAGAGCCGCCTCGATGCTCATTTCGTCGGCATACACCTTCTGAATTGCGGTTTCAACCAGCGAACGAGCTTCCGGAAACACACCCATCAGCGCACCGGAGGTGTTCACGGTATAAGGGCTCTCCAAGAGCTGATCGAAGGCAGTTCGGAAGTTCGGATTCTCTTCGAACCAGCCCTCCGCCTCGAGTTTGTCCATGGCGGTTTTGCGGACCGGGAAGTAACCGGTACCCTTGTGCCAGCGCATCTGCGGCTCGTCGCTGGAGATGTACTTGACCAGCTTCAGAGCAGCCAGCAGCTCTTCGTCGGGCTGATTGTTAGTAATCCACAGAGAACCACCGCCGATTGCAACACCACCGTCGGCGCCTTCGGGACGCGGTATGAAACCGGTGCCCATTTCCCAACCCTTTTCGGCCAACAGACCGGTCAGCTGGTTTACATCGGAGGTGGAGGACATGACCATGGCAACCTCACCCGAGCCAAATGCGGCGCGGTGATTCTGCCATCCGGGTCCTACATCCAGGAACAGACCGTCTTCTTCCATACCGGTCCACCATTCGAGAATTTGCTGTCCGGCTTCGCCGTTGAACACAGCTTTGGTCGGCAGCTCGCCTTTGCGTCCGTTGTCATTGTTCACAAAGGGCTCGTCCATCAGGCAGTGGAACTGTTCGAAGTACCAGCTGTGCAGGTTCCAGGTAATCGGGGCTTTCAGTTCGGGGATTTCCTGTTTCAGGGTCTGGGCGTATTCTACCACTTCGGCAAAAGTCTGGGGCGGTTGCTCGGGATCGAGCCCGGCCTGTTCGAACATGGTCTTGTTGTAGTACAGCAGTGGAGTCGAAGAGTTGAAGGGCATGGAGTAGTGCTTTCCATCCACTATGTAATAGCTGTGCACCGGTGAAAAGAAATCGTCCCAGTTGATGGGTTCCCAGTCGGTGAGTTCATGAATCGGTGTGATAATACCGCTGTGCACCATCTGCAGGGTACCGATTTCATACAGGTGAAATACATGCGGCGCATTGCCGGCTTTCGAAGCTGCCTTCACCTTATTGAGCGTGTCATTGTAGGATCCGGTGTACTGCACTTCTACGGTGATGTTGGGATTCTCAGCCATGAAGTCGTCCACGATTCCCTGGATGAGTTCGATGCGCGAACCACCCATAGCGTGCCAGAACTGGATGGTCACCGGTTCGGTGATTTCGACCATCTCTTTCTGTTCGGCGGCTCCCTCCTGTTGCCCACCGGCAAACAGAGGTGCTGCAAGCAGCGCCACTACGAGTACGAACAGTGTTACCTTTTTCATACGGCCTCTCCTTTTTGAAAGTTTTTGTGATTGATAAATTTGCAGTTTAACAATAAACTAACAAATATCTAACATTATTAATTAAACGCCTAGTTTTTGAATTTGTCAAATTTTTGTGTCAATGAAAGAATTGATGATAAAATCAGTTATAATTGTTCAAAGAGTGATTCCTTTTCTCCTGCTCCTGCCGCTCATTTTTTCAGCCTGCAGCAGCTCCGGCCGCAGCTCATCTGAACCGACTGCTCCCGGCGCCCCGGCAATAACTCAAACAGAGATGGAATCTCCTGACACACTTCCCGAAGAGACGTTCGGTGAATATCTCGCCATGACCCGCCCCGGCCCGATTATCCCCGGCCTGTTCGAGGCGGCAATACCGCAGGGGCTGGCCTATATTCCCGCCGCCGACATGTTCATCATCTCCAACTACATGTTCGACGGCCGCACCGCCGCCCTTACGCTGGTACACGCCCCGACCGGCCGCCAGGAGAAAACTGTTTGGCTGTATAATCAGGACGGCAGCCGTCATACCGGGCACATGGGCGGGGTGGCAGTCTCACAGGAAACTGTCTGGATCGCCTCGAGCCGCCATTTTTATCCGCTGCCCTTGTCGGCTCTGTTGAACGCCGAGGATGGAGCCGAACTCACCCTGCCGGAGCCATTGAGCACGGAAGTCACCTGTTCAACTGCAGCGTATGCGGACGGAATTCTGTATATCGGAGAATTCCGCAGCAGCGACGGCAGCTACTCTACTCCGCCCTCGCATTCTTTTACCAACGGCAACCACGCGCTCTTGGCCGCCTTCGAACTCGACCCGGCCACCGGCAGACTGCCGGAGTCAGGAGTCCGCGACCGTTTTGTGTATCCGGATTACTTTCTCTCTCTACCTGATGAAGTACAGGGTGAAGCTTTTTACAACGGATATATCATTTTGAGTCGCTCTTACGGCCGCACTAACAACAGCCGCCTCTCGGTCTATACTTCGCCGCTGGAAGAGTCCCCGGACACTTCCTTCGCCTTCCCGGACGGCCCGACTGTACCGGTGTGGCACCTCGATACCTCGCGGCACATCAAAACCATCACCGCCCCACCGATGACAGAGGGCATCACTGTTTTTAATGGAAAACTGTCCTTGCTATTCGAATCGGCCGCAGATAAATACCGCCGGACTGCGCGCTATCCCCAAGACCGGCTGCACATCATCAGCCCCGAGCTTCTGACAACGCACCACTCAGAGTAAGCTTTCCACCTACTCTTCCTCAAAGCCGCTGAGTACATACTCCAGGTGCTCGAACTCGGCCCCACTGGCAACCGCAAACTCGAGGAACTGCCCGGCCAGCAGACGCAGTTCATCTCCGGATCTTTTCGAAAACTCCTCTATACCGATTTGACTCTGCAGGGTATCGAGGCGGTGTTTGATCATATTTGCACTCACAAAAATCGGAACCCAGCGATACATCTCTAACGAATCAGGAACCGGCTTCAGCCCGCTTCGCTTTACTGCCGCCAGCCCCTCGCGGCTGGCTTTGAGCATCAGCTTCAGCAAGTCCCCCCGGGCCGACAGGCGCTTCAGAGTTCCGCCGGCATACTGCAGTGCACCCAGCATCGGCAGCCGCACCAGGGCCTGGCTTAGAAACACCGCCTCCATCGACTCGGCATGATGCACCGGTATCCCCGCGTCGCTCATCGCCCGGTCTACCCTGCTCTGCTGCTCCGCTGCCGGCCCCCGCAGCTTGCCTAGGGTAATACCCCAGGCCTCCGCATCGTCCTCACCGCGCTCACAGAACTTCACCACCGAGTCATTCGATTTTTTCTCCAGCACCGCTGCCATACCGGGAAAAGCAAACAGTACGCTCTGCTCACCCCATTCTTCGGCCCAGTCACTCATCCCGGTCACATAACTGCCAATCAGCAGAATCTCGGCCGGATCCCCGGTCTCGCTGTCGCTCTCGCCCCCGGCGGCACTCCCGGCCAGCTCCAGCGCCCTCTGCATCTGCTGAGTCCGCACCGCCACTATCACCACATCGTACTCCCCCTGCGGTTCCGGCTGCACGGAAAGGTCAACTCTGACAAATTGACCGGTGATTACATCTTTCAGACTTATCCCGCTCTTCCGGATTTGATCGGCACGAGCACTGCTGTCGATCAGCTCGATTTCATGCCCGCCGGCATCCAATTTATATCCGAGATAACTGCCCAGCGCTCCCGCTCCGATAATTGCAATCCGCATTTTCTCTCCTTCACTTCCTAGTCCTGAAGATAGTTCAGAATGATTTGCCATTCAGCCAGTTTATCCTGCCAGCGCTTATGCTTCCTGGTCGGTATAGGACTGCTCGATGGCACCCGGATGAAATCCCTGGTGTTCAACTCCGGCAGGCGCTCCCGCGCATCGTCTCCATACAGTTCCTTCAATCCGCGGTAGAAGCCCTGCTCCGCTTTACGGCCATTAAACACCACCAGTCTGATACTCGGAAACTGCCGCAGCAGCCCCACTACATCGTTCGGCACTTCATCCTTAATCGACTGATCGAGACTGCCCTCCCGCCGGCAGCTGCCGATCGCATCCCACACCGCAATCCTCGCTCTTTTTACCTCACGAACCCGCTGCTCGTAATCCCGCGGCACCGGCTCCTCGAGAAGCCCGAAAACAATATCCCAAAAATGGTTGCGCGGATGCCCGTAATACTGGCCCTGCTCCAGCGACTTCACACTCGGCATACTTCCGAGAATCAGCACCCGCGGCTCCTCGCCTATAATCGGAGGAAAACCGTACAGCAACTCTCCACCCTCAGTCTGCGCCACAGGCCAGCTCCTTCAGTTCCTCGATTCGCCGCCCGGCCTGCAGACTCTCCCGCAGAAACTCCGATTCACCCCAGCGGCTCCGTTCAAAGCTGCTGTGACGAATGGAACACTCCAGGCAGAGGGGCTTTGAGTAACCGCCCTGGTAAGCCCGTGCTATGACGCGCATAAGCCGCTCCCAATCTATACTCCCGCGGAAGGGTGGTAAATGAAGATCTCTCTCACCGTGGTTATCATGCAGATGCATCGCCGCCAGACGTGACACGGTTCGCCCCTGGTGCCGGTGCTCTGCTCGGCTTTCCGCCGGCCCGTCGTTCGGCTCCCCCGCCAGCAGCGTTTCCAGCAGCTCGATACCGTTTCCCACCATATTTCCGTGGCCCGAGTCGTAACACAGGCCCAAATATTCCGGCGGATACTCCCCGAACAGCTTCACCAATAACTCCATATGTCCCGG
>JAASTM010000092.1 GCA_021767325.1 Spirochaetales bacterium | reverse complement strand
GACCTGAGCGGCCGGATCTCTGTGGGGGGCCAGGGAGGACAGGATAAAGCGGGAGATGCCCTTTATAACCTGAGCTCCGATTCCCTAATCAGTCTGGTTCAGCCACTGGGCGGGGATGCGATTCTCTCCTTCGATGCGACCGTGGTGCGGCTGCAGTCAGCGGTCAAAGAGGACCAGCGCTACGACGGTACCCTGGCTATAGAGTTCGAGCGTCTGCAGTTCCAGTCTTCCGGCGGGTTCAAGCAGACACTGAATGAAGCCGCCGACATCGAATCCGAGGACGCGGACGCACACCTCGGGCTCTCGGTTTCATCCGGACTGATTGAGACGCTGCCGATGAGCTTGGAGTACCAGTCACTCTGGGTGAACCGGGATGACTCCGGTGTGGAAACCGAATCCGGCCGCAGCGACGAGCTGGCTTTCAAGTCCGTGGGCACGCTTGGGAATGTAGGGATAGATCTGCGGGGCGATCTGGAGTACGAGGATGACCGGGAGGACCGCAGCGAAAGCCTGGGCACCGCCGGAAATCTTACTGCCACCTTCCCGATGGGGGAACAACTGGCCTTGTTGCTCAATCTGAAGCCTATTTATAGCCGCAGCGAGACCCAGACCAGCGAACTGCGCTCCACCAGCTTGGAGTCGGGCACCGGGCTGAGTTGGCTGCCGCAGGAGGATCTCGAAGCAAACGTGCGGGTCTCGCGGGTGGATGCCTGGAGCAGCGGCGAGGGGACTGCATATGAGGCGTATCAGTATTCCTGGAAAGGTGGACTGGGTGTAAATTATCTCCCCCGGCAGGGATTATTTGCCGGACCCTCATATGACTTTACCAAAGCCGTCGGAGGAAACGACGGCCATGATTTAGTGCTGCTCTTGGGCTGGCGGGGTGAGGAGATAGTCCGGGAGCTGTCCGGGAGGAGCGCCTCTACCTTTATACGTACCAAAGGCGGCAGCCGGGTAAAGGATACCTACGACTGGCACCTGCAGGCCGCGCTGCTGCCGGCCGAGCGCATGAGTTTGGATGGAGAATACCAGGGAGGGTATGTGAGCGAGGAGGCCGGTGAGAGTTGGAACCATGAGCTGGGGGCGGAGTTCAGTCATACCCCGGATCCGGGGCTCACGTACCGCGGAGCGGCTACCCTGAGCAACATCCGTGAGGTTGGAGCGGAAACGCTCCGGGAGCAGCAGTACGTGGCAGCCTTAACCGTGAAGCCATTGATCAACTTTGTGCAGTATACCGTGGAGCTGTCAGAAACCCTCGACCTGAGCAGCGGATCGAGCGGGGATGATGTACTCTCTTCGGCGCTGACGAGGCTCGCATTTCCGCTGGGCAGCGAACTCAAGGGCAGGGTCGGTTTCGAGTGGGAGTGGATCAATCGCACTTCCATCGGCGCGGAAGCGGGCAACTATTTTCACTATTCCGCCGGAATATCCGTGGCCGGAAAGACAGCCCCCTTTTCTATGACTGCCGATTATGTGCTGGCCCACGGCTATCGCGGGCTCCGCCATGATTTTAATTCCGGCATTCAGGTGCCCCTGCAGGGAGGTTACGCTCTGGACGGCGATTTTACTCTGAGCAGCTATGAGGAGAGCAATGAAAGCAAGCTGTATTGGGTTCTGAGTTTGAATCTGGTCTACAGTTTTTGAGTACTGGTTAAAATCCTGTTGCTACTCTTCGTCCTGGCGCTGCTCGAGTTCGGCCGCCCGCAGCCGGTGGGCGGCAGCCTGCTCGGAAAGGCCTAATTGCGCTTCTATCTCAGCACGGGCGTAGATAAGCGCTATGTTGGTTCGTTCCCGCTCGTAGATATCCCTATAGAGCTGTAGTAGTTCCTTCTCGAGCCCTTCGGCGGAAAAGAGCTGCTGCAAGGCGTGGTATATCTCGGGGTTTTCCGGGTCGAGGTCTCTGGCCCGTAGATAGGCGATGCGCGCTTCCTCCTGCCGGCCCAGGGCCTGCAGGCTGCGGGCCAGTCCGGTATGTGCTTCCATAGCGGTTGGAAAGTCGGCGAGAAGTGCGCGCCAGTGTTGGCGGGCCTCCTCCGGCCGGCGCTGCTCCTCCAAGAGCCGGCCGAGGGCGCAACGCAGCTCGAGGCTGTGAGGATACCATTCGATAAGCCGGCGCAGGTCCTGTTCATACTCCTGGGGCAGCGTAAAAGAACCCTTCAACAGGGCCAGTGAAGCCTGCAGGATCTGCTTCGGCCGTTCGGTGCGGCCCGTGAGCTCCTGCAGTTCCTCGAGCTCTTCTGCACTCAGTTGGCCCTGCTGCTGTTGAAAGGTTCCGGCGGCCTGCACCCGCAGCATGGCGATTTTACGCACCGCTTTGCCGATGGCAAGGTGGATACGGACGCGCTGATCGGCCGCCCGGTGCTGACGGGCGACAGCGCTGCGGGCCAGAAAGTAGTAGGGATACGGCTCTTCGGTGTTGTAGTGCTCGGCCTGTAGAAAGGCCCCTTCCGCCTCGGCGGACCGGCCGGATTGATCGAGGAGGATGCCCAATTCTGTGTAAGCCTGCGCATTTTCCGGCTGCAGCTCAACGAAACGCCGATAGAGGTCTATGAGTTCGTCAGGCTGTTCCAATTCACGGTGAAGTTGAATCAGCATTGCAATAATCATGGCATTATCCGAATCCAGGCGTCGAGCTTCTGCGAGGGCTTCGGCTGCCTGAGGGAGCTCGCCCTGCTGGTATAAACGAACCGAGCGATTGATAAGAGAATCCACCAGAGGCTGTTTACCTTGGGCCGAACTCCCGCGGCCGCTCCGGGAACGGCCCAACCAGCTGTAGGCGGTTTCATATTCTCCGGTGGCAAACTCGAGCATGGCCAGTGCGGTGAGTACCTGCGGATCCTCAGGGGCGAGCTGCAGGGCCTCCGTTAAAATCCGTTTGGCCTTTGTATACATCGCCAGACGGGTATAGGTCATACCCAGAACCGCCATTTCCTCAACCCCAGCGGTTTCGGTTCTCACGGACTGTTCGAGTGTCTGTTTGGCTTCGTGTAAGCGCCCCTGATTGTAGAGATCAATACCCGGAGATGAAGATAGGTGCAAGGCTGTTGCAAAGAAGAGCATGAGCGCCGTAAATATGTGTCTCATCGCTCCGCTCCGATGATTTAATTATACACCCTAAGTAGATTTTTTTAAATTTAGTGACACATTTTTTTGAGAAGTGTGTTGTACTAATAGATATACAATAAATTAACGCGGAGGAAGAGATGCGAATTGTACTCATTATTGTTGCAGTTTTAGTTGTGCTCGTATTGCTGGGCCTGTTTGCCGTAACCCGGGGTATGAAGGAAATCAAAAACCTTAGTATCGAAGCTCCGGATCTGTCGCAGATCCAAGACGGGGTGTATGAAGGCAGTTATAAGAAAACCCGCTGGAACTACGGGGTAAAGGTAACGGTAAAAGGCGGCCGGATTGCCGATGTTGAAGTGACCCAAAAACCGGATGACGGGGATTTTACCTCGAAGGCAGCTCAGCAGATTGTTGAAGCCCAGTCCGTGCAGATTGACACTGTATCCGGCGCTTCAATCAACACCCGCGCCTTTCAAAAAGCAGTAGAGACAGCTTTGAAAAGTGCGCCGAGGAAGTAGATTGGAGCGCAGTGATCTGCTGATGGGTACGGTCGTAGATCAGAGGATCTACGGCCGCGGCCCTCTGCGCAGCCGACGGATAGCTGCTAAGGCGGCCCGCGAAATCGACCGCCTGGAGAAGCTCTGGAGCGTGTTCCGGACCGGAAGCGAGATAAACCGGATCGGTAAATCGGCGGGGGACCGGCCGGTGAAGGTGCACGCCGATACTCTGCGGATACTGCAGCGGGCCAAGGAGCTGAGTGGGAAATGCGGCGGACGCTTCGATATCACCGCCGCCCCTCTGACCGAGCTCTGGCGGAAGGCGACCATGGAAGGGATACCGCCAGCGGGTGAGGCGGTTGCGCAGCAGCTGGCGCTGGTAGACTGGGATTCCCTCGAACTGGATGAGCAGGGGCATGCCTATCTGCCGCGTCAGGGCCAGCGGATTGACCTGGGCGGCATCGGCAAGGGCTTTGCCGCCGACCGGGCCGAAGAGATTTACCGCCGCCATGGTGTGAGTAGCGGCCTAATAAATCTGGGCGGCAATGTGATGGTTGTCGGCAGCCGCCGGGACGGCTCGCCCTGGCGGGTTGGTATCCGGTATCCCGATGTCGGACAGACTGCCCTGGCCGGCTACCTGGAGGTGCGCGATGCGGCGGTGGTCAGCTCCGGCGGGTACGAACACTACTTCGATTATAACGGCAGGCGTTATCACCACATCCTCGACCCCACCACGGGTCAGCCGGCCGCCACGAATGTACTGGGGGTAAGCGTGGTAGCCTCCAGCGCCACCGATGCCGACGCCTTTGCTACTGCGGTGTTTGTGATGGGGCTGGAGTCCGGCCTGGCCTTTCTCGAAGCGCTGCCCAGGGTAGAGGGGCTGATTTTTGACCGCAGTGGTGCGATCCACCTGACTACGGGTTTGCAGGGAAGGTTCTTTCGTTTGGGGGGATTTAAAAGCGAATAGAAAAAATCGGATGAGGGGTTTTTTGCAGTTCAAGGGTTCCATGCAGTTGATCGACCAGAATCGTGAGTAGCTGCATGCCCAGAGTGTCGGCTGTGGCCGGGTCTATCTCGGCTGGGAAGGGATGACCGCTGTTGGAGAGCGTGTAAATATACTTCCGGTCATCGGTCTGATCCTCGTGGAGGGCCGCGGAAAATCTGTGCGGCTCGTTTTCCTGCCCAAAACCGTACTTCAATGCATTGGTGGCAATTTCGTTGGTTATTAAGCCTAATGTGACTGCGGTAGAACTCGGCATAGTAATTTCATCGAAATCGGTTTCAATGTGAACCTCTCTGTGGGGCCAAGCTGAAAAGACCGAATGCAGAATTTCCGAAAGATATGCACTCAACTCGGTGTGAGTAGCGTCCTCGCTACGATAGAGCCTTTCATGCACCAGTTTGATTGCATGTATTTGATTGACTACATCGCTCAGGTCGATACTTTCGTCAACCGATGCCTCTTTCAGGCTGATCAAGGATGCCACCAGTGCCAGATTGTTTTTTACCCGGTGGTTCATTTCGGCGATTGCCGCACTGAGTCTCTCCCGGGCTTGCTTTTGTTCGGTCACATCGAAAGCAAAGCCGTCGATGATCAGAGTTCCGTCACTCAATTCAGCGCTTACCCGGGCATTCATGCTGATCCAGCGGGTTTCGTTCTGCAGGGTGCGAGCCTGATACTCGAAATTTTCCACGTGCTTGTGTTCTTTCAATAGCGCCAACAGCTCCGTGCGCCGCTGCGGGTTCACGTAGAGCTGTTCTGTCAGATCCTGAAATCGGGCCAATCCGTCCTCCGGAGATTCGGCGCCGACCATTTTGGCCATTGCATTGTTGGCGTGCAGGGCCTGGCCTTTGGAGTTGGTTTGAAATATCCCGATGGGGGCATTATCAACCAGATCGCGGTACTTTTGCTCGCTCTCCCGCAGCCTTTGCGCCTGCAGGTATTCTTCGGATACATCCCTAAAAACCAGCACCGCTCCTTCTATATCTCCGGCTTCGGTAGTGATGGGGGCGGCCGAATCGGCGATATGGTACTCTTGTCCGGTTTTGGATATGAGTTTGGTATGATTGGAAAGGCCGATAATCTGTTTGCTCTGCAGTACCTCGGTGACCGGGTTATTGATTCTGTTGCCGCTGCGGGCATCGACAATATGGAACACTTCCTCAATCGGGCTGCCCTGTGCGGATGAAAGATCCCAGCCGGTCAGCTGCTGAGCCACCGGGTTCATTCGTACTACCTGGCCTTTGAGATCGGTAGAGAAGACCGCGTCACCGATAGAGTTGAGGGTGATACGCAGGTTCTGCTCCTGCTCCCTTAACTCGGCTTCCATCCGCAGTCGCTCGGTAACGTCACGGATGAGCCCGATAAAGCCGGTGACTACGCCGTCGTCATTGTGCAGATAAAACACGTTCGTCTCACCGGGAAATACGCTTCCGTCGCGCTTTTGATAGTGAATGGTGTACAAGAAATCGGACAGATTGCCGACATGCTTTTCAATGGCCTGTCCCATTCGTTCGAACTCTTCCATGCTGCTGTATACCGCATAAGTCGCCTTGCCCTGAATCTCCTCGAGTCGGTAGCCGAACAGGTCCATAAAGGCTGGGTTGCAATCGATAATTCTGCGCTGGGTATCGGCCACCAGAATGGCATCGCGGATGCTGTTGAAAAGGCTGCGATAATTGCGGCTGCTGGTGTGGGTTTTTTCTTCGATCGTTACCAGTACCGTGGGTTCCTCGCGCAGGGTAAGATACACTGACGAAATCAGAAAGCTTATCTCAGCCTCTGGATGTTGGACGGGGTTTACGGGTATCGAGGCGGGAACTCGGAGATGTGGCCTTTGTGATTTAAGGGTAGAGAGAACCGTGGTACGTACACTGCACTGCCGGCAGGCAGGGCTGTAACCGCAGCCCTGCGGATGGTTCAGGTGATTAAGGCAGCGCAGCGCTTCCCCTATGCGACTGCCGTCGAGCGCGCCGGAGGAAACTCCGCTGTACTCCGCGGCGGCGGTATTGGCTTTACGAATTTGCAGCTGGGAATCAACCAGCACCATCAAGGCGGGGGTGTGGTGGTAGATTGCCTCCAGCTCTTCCATCTGCTGCTGTTGCCGGCGTTCCCGCTCTTGAGCCTTCTGATGTGCCTCGAACAGCTCGAAGGCCATGTGAATCGATTCGACCAGCACAAATACACCGGAGTTCTTCAGCACATAACCGTAACGGGAAATGCCTTTTACCTTATCTACTATCTCTTTTTCGCTGTGGCTGGTAAGAAAGACAATCGGAAGGTTATGGGTACGCAAGATACGCTGAGCCGCCTCGGTTCCGTCTATACCCTTCCCGAGGTCGATATCCATCAGAACGAGCGCAATATCCGGGTCGCTGCGGACCGCTTCAACCGCTTTTTCGCCGCTGTAGGCCACACTCACTTCAAACCCGTGCTTCTGCAGTTCTCCCGATTGATACATCGCAATGAGAGCTTCGTCCTCTACCAGGAGAATTTTTCCGTTCACAACGACCCCTTCTTTCGTAAGGTTTCACTTTATTATTTGCAGCAAGAAACTGCTCGGGGGACAATTTAGAGTAAAATAATAATAAACCTATATATTCAATAAATCAACTGCTCAGAGCCCGGCTACTGTCTTATATATCGGCGTTCTCTCGGTTTAATTGAAGAAGTGAGCTTGATTCCGTTATTTTAACAGACTACTATTATAGAAGAGAACTACCGCCTGCGAAATCAAACTTCAGCCCAGTGGGGAGTCTATGATGTATAAGAAAATCTTATTGGTAGAAGATGAGGCTCTCATAGCGCTTGCAGAAGCGCAAATGCTGCAAAAGCACGGCTATGAGGTTGAGACTGTGTATACCGGTACACAGGCTATCGAGAAGGTAGACACTGCCCCTGGTATTGAACTGGTCCTCATGGATATTGATCTGGGGCGGGGCATCGACGGTACCGAAGCAGCCCAGAGAATACTATCCCGGCATGATCTGCCGATCGTCTTTCTTTCTTCGCATACCGAGCCGCAGGTGGTGGAGAAGACCGAGGGGATTACCTCTTACGGGTATATAGTCAAGAACTCCGGCGAGACTGTACTGCTGGCTTCGATAAAAATGGCATTTCGCTTGTATGAGGCCCATCTGGAGTTGAAGCGGCAAAAAGAGCACCTGCGGACTGCCCTGGTACAGCAGGAGCAGACCGAGGAAAAACTGATTGAAAAGAGCGCGGAAATGGATCGCTTTTTTTCCAACAGTCTTGATATGCTCTGCATAGCCCACATCGACGGTACGCTTATCCGCCTGAACCCGGAGTGGGAACGGGTGCTCGGGTATTCCCTGGCCGAGCTGGAAGGCAGGTCGTTATTTGACTTTATG
>JAASTM010000091.1 GCA_021767325.1 Spirochaetales bacterium | reverse complement strand
TGTCCGCCAAAGTACTGCCCGACTATTCCGACTACATATACAAAGGTGGCAACTATATTGGCGGTAAGGGTGTTGAAGGCGGTACTGCCCTCTATCGGCACTATATTTTCCGAGACCCACAGCCGGACCTGTTCGCTGATATCACCTAAACGGTACTCCAGAAAGGTCGGCAGAATCAGAGTAAAACTCCTGAATAGAATTCCTCCGAAAGCCAGAGCCAGTGCAAAAATGAGAAAGAGCCGGCGGGCGGTTCTGTCGTCCAATGGTTCGGTCTGCATCTGGTCGCTGCCCCTCTGTACGTGGAATGGTGCAAACAGCCCCGCAAAACCGAGCACTATGCCGATTACCCCGACAATTACCAGGCCGCCCCGCCATCCGATTAAAAAGTTGAACATTCCGACGGCAAACGGAACCATGGCCATGCCGACGTTGCCCCACATGCCGTTTATGCCCAGAGCCCGGCCCCGTTCTCTGATTCCCTGCGTGACCAGAGCGGTGCCGGAGGGGTGATACGAGGAGCAGCCGACACCTACCAGTGCGAAACTGGTGGAGAGCAGGCTCAGGGAGGGGTAGATTCCCGCCAGCACAAGTCCCGCACCGGCGATCATCAAGCCGGAACCCAGGGCCGGCTTGTGCCCCCATCTGTCGCTGATCCATCCCCACAGGGCTGCCAGTACCCCGTATAGAAAGTACATCCAAAAGCTCAACTCCACCACTTCGGAGACCGGGAGGCCGAGATCGCGGCTCATCGGCATTACCATAGCCGGAAAGGCGAGCATGGCGAAGTGAGTGAAGAAGTGGCCTGCTGCTGCAATAAACAAGATGATCTTTTCGTTCCGATTCATGGCTGCAAGAATAACATGAAGTTATGTGAATATAGAAGTTGCAAAAGCGTTTTTTCTACAGAATAATGGTTATAGGAGGACTCATGCATATCGGTGCCACTGAAATTATCATAATTCTGGTTCTGTTCTTTTTACTGTTCGGTGCAAAGAAGCTGCCCGAAGCGGCCCGTTCTTTTGCGAAATCCCTGAAGATATTCAAGAAGGAAATGCATTCGGTATCCGAGGATTTCAAGGTGGAATCGGACGAAAAGCAGGATGAGAATGAAGACCCTGAAGGACCCTCAAAACCGCAGTGAAACCTTCTGGGATCACCTGGAGATACTGCGCTGGAAACTGCTTACGGTAATCGGGATTACGGCCCTCGCCGGGCTGGGCGCTTTTCTTTTCGGAGATGTACTGGTTGATATACTGCTGGAAATACCGCGGGAACTCGGAATCGATTTAATCTATATCAAGCCGCAGGAAAAATTCCTCGCATATCTGCGGGCGGCCGTATATCTGTCAATGATAGTAGGAGTGCCCGTGCTCATAATCGAGCTGATCAGCTTCGTAATGCCTGCCTTGACTCCGAAGGAGATGCGGATAGTTATACCGGCGGCAACGGTAGTTGTTCTATTGTATCTTACCGGGATGCTGTATTCCTATTTTTTTCTGCTACCGTATGCACTCGGCTTTTTCTTCGAATTCGGCACCGTACAGGTCAGAGCTGCCTGGAGCATCGGTGCTTACATCCAGCTGGTAGGGTCAATTACCATGGTCAGCGGACTTATCTTCCTGTTGCCGGTGGTGCTATGGGCAGCCGTCAGAACCGGCCTTGTAGAAGCGGCGCAGCTTGCAGCCGGTCGAAAGTATGTGGTATTGGGTTTGTTCATAGCCGCGGCGCTGTTCACACCGCCCGATCCTTTTACGCAGATAGTTGTAGCCTCCATTCTTTATGGACTCTACGAGCTCACACTGCTGTTGATTCGTGTGTCCGAATATATCAAAGGGGGAAGAGATGAATAGACGTGAATTTCTGCAGACTTTTGCACGTTACAGCCTGGCGGCGGGAGCCGGAGTACTGCTCGGAAATCCGCTGCGGGTTTTCGGTCAGGACACTGGTACCAACTACGACATGGCGGCAGTGATGGGGGACGGACCGGCGGATATGTTCGATGTCGGTATCGCAGCCCTGGGAGGAATGCGGAGGTTTGTGAAACGCGGACAGGTGGTGCTGATTAAGCCGAATGCCTCCTGGAATGTAGACCCCGAACGGGGGGCCACCACTACTCCGGTACTGGTGCAGCGGATTGTCGAGCACTGTGTCGAGGCCGGCGCCTCGAAGGTGTATGTTGTGGACCATACGATCGATAACTGGAAGCTCTGTTTCGAAACTACTAGAATAGAGTCGGCCGCTAAACAGGGGGGCGGACAGATTATTCCCGGCTCTTCAAAAGGGTATTTTCAGCAGGCCGCGGTTCCCCGAGCGAAAAACCTGAAGAGCGTCATGGTTCACGAGATGGTCTTGGAGGCAGATGTGCTGATCAACGTCCCGATTTTGAAGCATCACGGAAGTACGACCATCACCTGCGCATTGAAGAATCTCATGGGTCTGGTTTGGGATCGCTGGTACTACCATGCCAATGATCTGCACCGCTGTATCGCCGAGTTTGCCCTATTGCGCACTCCTACCCTGAATGTGGTAGATGCCCATACCGTTATGATGAGCGGGGGGCCGCGGGGCAGTTCCTACAGATCTTCCCTCAAGGTAAAGAAAATGCAGATAATCAGTCCCGACATTGTGGCCGCCGATGCTGCCGCCGCTGCAACCTGGGGTACCGATGCCGACAGTGTGCGCTACATCCAGATTGCCGATGAGCTGGGAATCGGCACGAAGAATCTTGATTCACTCAACATCAAACGGATGCGTGTATGAGTCGAGTTATGTACAGAACTGCAAAAATCGTAAAGATTTGCGTTGCAGCGGCTGTATTAATCATGTTTTACCTTGGCCTCAGTGTATCCGCCCCTGTCTATGATACTCTGCTCGACTATCTGACCCGGCTCCAGCTTTTGCCCGCATTGATCAATACACTCCTCTCGGGGGCTGGTTGGTTGTCGGCCGGATTCATACCGGTAGCGCTGCTCACTCTGTTGGCCGGCCGGCTCTACTGTTCAGTGTTGTGCCCGCTGGGCATTATTCAGGATGTCATCATTTTTTTATCCGGGAAAAAACGGCACCGGAGATATAGGCAGAGTCCTCCGGCGGTCCTGCTGCACACAGGAATAGCAGTAGTTTCGGTAATCGGTCTGTTGGCCGGTATTCCGATTCTCTTCGGACTATTGGAACCCTATGCCTTCTGGGGCAGATTGTACCGGGATATTGCCATGCCCCTGGGGGCCGGCATTAGTACTGCTGCTGTGGAGGTGATGAAGGAGTTTGAGATCTTCTGGGCGCCCCTGCCGTTTCGTGGCGATATAGGCGCGGTCCTGCTGACTCTGCTTTCGGCGGTGCTGCTGGTATTCCTGACCTACAGGTACGGGCGCTGGTACTGCAACCGGCTCTGTCCGGCTGGGGCCGCGCTGAGATTGCTCTCGCTGCGCCCTGTGCTGAGAATGGAGTTCAATACCGAACTCTGTACGCAGTGCGGGGTATGTGCGCATGTCTGTCCGGCCGGCTGTATCGATGTAGCCTCACAGACTGTTGATCACAATCGCTGCATCATGTGCCTCGAATGTACGGACCGCTGCCCGTTTAATGCTATTGATCTGGCTGCCGGCCGCCGCAGGAAATATGACGCAGGCTCAGTCCGGCTCGACCCGCGAAGGAGAAAGGCGGTTATGATCGCGCTTGGGTCTGTCGGGGCTGCAGTACTCGGAGGGCTGGGCTTCAGGCTCGGAGGCCGTGGCGAGGGGGCCGGAAAAACGGGAAGGGCGGCGCTGCCGCCGGGGGCCCGCAGCACCGCCCGCTATACATCACGCTGCATTTCCTGTCACACCTGTGTATCGGCCTGCCCGACTCATGTGCTGCAGCCCGCGTTCTTTGCGCTGGGGGTCTCGGGCTTCCTACAGCCGGTGATGGACTACGGTACATCATACTGCGAATGGGAGTGTAACCGCTGTTCACAGATTTGTCCTACCGGGGCGATCGAGCCGGTGAGTATACCGGAGAAAAAGCGCATCCAGCTGGGAACGGTAAAATTTATCGAGGACCGCTGTGTGGTTTTCAAAGACGGAACCGATTGCGGCGCCTGTGCGGAGGTGTGTCCCACCCAGGCAGTGCGGATGATTCCCTACAAATACGGTCTCACTCAGCCGTATACCGAAACCGAAATCTGTTCGGGCTGCGGAAGCTGCCAGTATGCCTGTCCGGTAGAGGAGCCGAAGGCAATTGTTGTTGAACCGCATGCGGTGCATAAAGTGAGGAGCGAACGGGAACCCCAGCAGGTTTCACCTGAGGAGGACGTGCCGGAAGAGTTTCCATTTTAGTCAGAAATTGATTATTATACCTACCAGAGTGAGGAAACATGACAAACTTTAAAATAGCCGTGATTCCGGTTTTTATAGCTATCCTACTCGGATGTGCCGAACCCGAACCAATCAAAGTCGGGTTTTCCGGTCAGTTGACTGGTATCTACTCGGATTTGGGCGTGCAGGGACGCAACGGGGTCCAGCTGGCTGTTGATAAGATCAATGAGAACGGTGGTGTCGACGGACGGATGCTCGAATTGCTCGTGAAGAACGATAAGAACAGTGTGAAAGGAGCCATTGAAGCTGACAAGGAGCTCATCCGGAGCGGAGTAGTGGCAATTATCGGTCATATGACCAGCTCCCAGACCCTAGGGGTGGAGGGCTTTATCAGGAATCATGAAGTGCCGCTGATTAGCCCGACCGCCTCCTCGCCCTTGCTGCAGGGAAAGCAGGATTATATTTTCAGACTGAACCCCTCCTCTGACAGATCTGCTGCTGTAATGGGCGAATACGCGTATACCCATCTGAATGAGAAGCGGGTAGCTGTGCTGTACGATATGAAGAACCAGGCGTATTCTCTTCCCTATGCCCAGGTTTTTATTGAAACTTTCCAGGAATTGGGGGGTACGGTACCACTGCAGATCAACTTTTCCTCTGAAGAGGAGGTGGACTGGTCTGCACTTATCAGTCGAATTGATGCGCGGAATGTCTCCGCCGTAACCATTGTAGCCTCGGCGGCGGATACGGCTGCCTTTGCACAGAAAATGCACCAGCGGGGTAAGGACTGGCAAATGTACGGGTCCGGCTGGGCCTATACTCAAAACCTGATTCAATACGGAGGGCGCGCTGTCGAGGGGCTTATCTTTACCGACAGTTTCAACAGCAATAGTACCCGCGACGAATTCCAGGATTTCAAACAGGGCTATATTGACCGCTTTGGGCGAGAGCCGATGTTTGCCGCCACCCAGGGCTTTGAATCGGTGCTCTTCCTAAAGAAAGGCTTGGAGGAGCGAGATGCATATGATGGAAATCTGCGGAAAGCACTTCAAAATATTCGTTCGATAGAGGGGCTGATGGGAACACTCCAGTTCAACAAGTATGGGGATGTAACTCGGCCGTATTTTATGAGCAAGGTTATTGACGGGGATTTCAAAGTAATCGAATCCATAACGAAATAGTATAGAATGAAGCAAAAACAGAGCCCACAGCCTAAAGGCCTCAAGAAAATCATCCGCCAGAGACTGGTCTTTATCCTTTTCGGAGGCGCTCTTTTTTTAATCCTCCTGTTCAGTGCAGCTCAGTTCTCGATCAATTTGCGTATGTTCCGCGAACGCCAGCTGGAACTGACCCGTTCGCTGAAGCATTCGATTATGTGGCAGATTAGAGATGCCGACGATACAATCCGATTCCTGGTTGAATCCGGCAATCGAGACTATCAGGAGATTCAATCGCGGATGTTTTCCGCTTACCAGATGCACTCCTACTTCAATCGATTGATACTGTTGAGCGACGAGGGGCAAGTGATATCTACCGAGCCGGGGTCACTCCCGCTCACGGATTATTCAGCTCTGTTACGCGGGGGGAACAATTTTTCTGGACTATTCTCCACTGTATCGCTGCCCTATGTCGATCAGAAAACAGGAGCTGTTACGGTCGATTTTCGACAGAAAATGGAGAATGGCAATTATGTTGTCGGGCAGCTGGATCTCAGTTTTCTGCAGAGCATCATCAGACGCTCATTGGAGGACAGCACCGGTGCCCGGAAACTGATCATCACCGATTTGTACGGCAACATTCTGGCGCATCCCCGAAGAGAATATGTAGAGCAGCAGGTAAACATTGGCGGAACGGCCCTCATACAGGACTTACAGGCCGGGGCGGACGTTGAGTTAGGCGGATTCTATTCGATTCTGGACAGATCCTATTTTACGGTAGCCGCTAAGTTGCCCGCGCTGGGCTGGTTTCTCATCGACGCTACTCTGATAGATTCGATTCTTTCTGAACTCGGAAGAACCCTGGCCGCGATAGTCGGTCTGTTTGCTCTGTTTATTCTTTTGTGGAGTTTCTTCGTCGGAAATCTCGTAAATCGAAAGGTAGTTGTTCCGCTGAACCGGTTTATCGAGGCTCTCAACAGCTCAGTAGCAGCCGAGGCGCCGGTATCGATTGAGCAGCGTATTTCAGAGTATCGTGAGTTCATTGAACTGCAGGGAACCTTTAATTCAATGGCGGAAAAAGTCCGCTTGAGAGACCGTACGCTGCAGAAGTTCAAAATGGCGGTGCAGCAGGCCGGCTTCGCTATCTATATTACCGACAAAGACGGGTACATCGAGTATGTGAATCCGGCCTTCGAATGGACTACCGGCTTTCGCAGAGATGAGGTCATCGGCCGGAAACCGAATATTCTGAGTTCGGGAGAAATGAGCCAGGCCTATTATGAGAATCTCTGGTCGGTTATTCTGAGCGGAGAGATTTGGGAAGAGGAGATTATCAATAGGCGCAAAGACGGCAGCACATATTACGGGCATCAGACTATAGCCCCTATTTTTAATGATGAGGGCGAAATCACGAGCTTTGTTGCCTTACAGTCGGATGTTTCAGAGAGCAAGCGAGCCGCCCAAAAAATTCAGGAATCGGAAGAGCTCTACAAGAGCTTATTCCAGTTGGCCGCTGATTCTATCATGTTGATAAAACCGCACAACGGTAAAATAGTGCAGTTCAACGATGAAGCCTACCGAAAGCTGGGGTATACCGAAGATGAATTCCGAGATCTGCGGGTGAGCGATTTCGAGGCCAATGAATCAGAGGCGGAGACCCGCAGCCACATCGAACAGATCATGCGCAGCGGGCACGGCAGTTTTGAGTCCATGCACCGGACCAAGCAGGGGAAACTCCTGAATGTCATTAAAATGGTCAGCCTGATTTCATATCAGAACGAGCCGCATCTGCTGACGATAAGTCATGACATTACCGAGCGCAAGTTGAATGAAGAGCGTATTCGCCGCAGCGAAGCCAAGTATCGTCTGTTGGCAGAAAACTCCACCGATATGATCAGCAAGCACACCCCCAGCGGGGTGTACACCTATGTGTCTCCTGTCTGCACAAACCTTCTCGGTTTCGAGCCCGAGGACCTGATAGGCACCAGTGCATATGACTATTTTCATCCCGAAGATTTGCAGCAGATCCAGAACAGTCACTCCTCGATAAATGCGAAAAACAACATTGCAACCGTAATATATCGAATACGGCGGAAAGATGGTTCTTACACCTGGTTCGAAACTACCAGCCGCCTCTTAGTGGATGATGAAACCGGAGTAGCCGAGGAGATTGTTGCAATTTCCCGGGATGTGAGTTATCGAAAACAGATTGAGGAGCAGCTGCGCCAAGCCAAGGAAGAGGCAGAGGCGGCGAATCAGGCCAAGAGCGATTTTATTGCGAATGTGAGTCATGAGATTCGGACACCCATGAACGCGGTATTGGGCTACAATCAGCTGCTCGCCTCTATGATTACCGACTCCCAAGCCAGGACATACCTCCACGCAATCGATAAATCGAGCAACGTCTTGTTAGAACTCATCAACGATATTCTCGACCTCTCAAAAATTGAGGCCGGACGGCTGTCGTTGGAATACGGTGAGACGGATGTAAGATATATTGTTGCCG
>JAASTM010000090.1 GCA_021767325.1 Spirochaetales bacterium | reverse complement strand
GATGCGGAGAGTCCGCGCAGATCGAGAGTCCCGCGGGGATGCAGATACAGTGCATCAGCGGTGGATGCCGCCAGGGTGTATTCTACCCGGTTCATGTAATCACTGTAGAAAACTATCTTTTTGCCCTGATTCTTGAGATGCAGGAGAGCATCCCGCAGTTCCCGCATGGTGCTGAGTGACATCCGGGGGTGTTGATTCACGAACACCAGTCCTTTAATCGACGGATCGTCTGCTACTTTATCGAGCTCATCGAGAATGTACAGGAGTGAATTCTCCTCCATAACAAAATAGAAGGGACCAGTACGCATGCCCTGCGGGGCCTCGAATACCGCCGGTCCTAAATCGTACTGGGCGTAAAGCTCTTTACCGAAGCCTTCTGGATAGTTGAAGGGCTGCGGCGCGAACTGCAGGTAGGCTGTGCCGGATTCAAACGAGCCGGTTGAGTCGGTTGAAACTGCGGAACCTCCATTTACCGCTGAAAGTGCAACGCTGAAAGAGAAACCCAGCGCCTCGTTTTCCAGATCGTAGCCGAACCGGGCCTGCAGCCCGTTGACCGGTTCGAAGTGCAGCCCCACTTTAGGTAGGCTGATTTCTTCTGTGGTCCACGGAAGATCGGCGAACAGGCTGATGCGGTGAGCTGCCTGCGGCATGCCGAATGCCAAAGGTCGCAGAGCTATTCCGGTGGTATATTGCTCCTCTCCCTCCGGAGGAACACTGGCAGTTGCTCCGACTGAAATGAAGTCGGCCGGGCGCAGGAGCGCACCGAAATTCCAGGTGGATGTATCGGATTCAAAATTATTGGTCCGTAAAGCTGAACCAAAATAGAGGTTCTCGGCTAAGGGAAAGGAAAATGAGAGAGTGTGAAAATCCTGACCGAGTTCCTGCGAGTAGGCGTAGCCCAAGGCTTTTGTATGCAGATATAAGCTAAAATCTTCTGTAAATTCATTAGCGTCGTAGTCTTGGAGATATCCGAGACCGGTTCCATGTCCGTAACTGAGAACAGCCGGGTTGACGAATCCGCCGCTCACCGAACTGGCGAGCGACACGCTCTCATGAGTTTGCTTGGGAACAGCCGAAAGAAAGCTGATCGATACTAACAGTGCAACTGTAATAAGAATGTACTTTTTCATGTAGTCTCCTCCTCCTATGTTGTAAACGTAGCCATAAAAGAACAAAAGTTCAAAAAAAAATGCATTTTCATAAAAAATATACGAGAAGCTTATTACCCGGCGCTGGGAATCGGGAAAGTGATCTTGAAGGCGGTTTCCGGCGTTCTATGTACCTCCATCCGCCCGCGGAGCTGATCGACGAGGGCATCCACCAGCCGCAAACCCACTGTCTCTATTTCCTCACTGCGCGGATCGATTTCTAACCTGTTTCCACTGTTGGAAAGGGTCAGCTGGTACTGCTTTTCGGAATCGACTTTACGAAGCTGTACACCGAAGCGAGCCTCGACATCGGGGGCAAAACCGTATTTGATAGCGTTCGTGGCAATCTCATTTAAAATGAGGCCCAGCGGGATGATTGATTTAACCGGTATCGCAGCTTTGCATACATCCATGTCCAGCTTTACCGGTGGTGCAGCCGGGGCTGCGAAGATTTCCCGCAGGAGTTCGCGGCTGTAGGTTTCGAACTCGATGGTCGAATACTCCTGGGTGGTATGCAGTTTGTCGTGGACAATTCTGATGGCATTGATCTGATGTTTGAGGTCGGATAAGTCGATTTTATCCTGAAGTGCGGATTGCTTCAGGTTGATGAGGGAGGATACCATTGCCAAATTGTTTTTTACCCGGTGGGTAACCTCCGCCAGTAAATACTCCTTCTCCTCGAGCAGACGGTTTACCTCTTCCTCCTGATTTTTCTGTTTAGTGATGTCGGTATTGAAACCGACAAACCGGATTGGGTTATCCCCCTCATCGAACAAGGCTTTCCCTCGCCCGGTGATCCAGCGATATGAACCGTCCTTGGCCCGCAACCGGAAAGTGGATTCATAGAAACCGGTTCTTCCTTGCAGGTACTCCTCAACCCGCCGAAATGCCTCGGCTTTATCCTCCGGATGCAGCAAATCGCTCCACGCCTCGTTCGTGTCCGGGAGTTCATCCGTAGAATAGCCCAGCATGGTGGCGAAGCGGTCGGAGTGGTAGGCCTCATTGGTCTGCAGATTCCAGTCCCACAGCCCGTCCCGGGTCCCCTCCACTGCCAAGCGGAAGCGCTCCTCGCTCTCACGCAGCGACTCTTCGGCTGCCCGGAGCTGGGAAACATCGTGAAAAATAGCCTGTAGCACGTTGTCCTCGACTTTGCGGGTGTTCATGACAACCGGCACACGGCGTCCCGCTTTCGTGAGGATAGTACGCTCGCGCTGCACGGTTGTACCGGCATAGACTAAATCGTAGCGCAGGGGCTGTGCCTCTAGGATATCCGGGTCGAAAAGCTTGTTGATGCTCTGGCCGAGCAGCTCTTCCCGGGAATAGCCGGTAAGATCGGTTATGGATATATTCGCGTCGGTAATGATTCCCTGGTTGTTTCCTATGAGAATGCCGTCAGCCGCATTGTCGAAGATTGACCGGTAGCGGTGTTCGCTGGTCTTCAGCTGCTCTTCGACCTGCTTTTTACCGGTAATGTCACGGGTGATGGAGAGTATATGCGGTTGGTTCTGTATGCTGATAATCTGGGCCGACATGAGACCGGTTTTCAAACTCCCATCTTTGCAGCGAAACACCGATTCGAGGTTCTCTACCCTTCCAGCCGTCTGTAGAGCATCTACCATGCGGGCCCGGTCCTCAGGAACAGCCCAGATATCTATTTCGGTGGAGAGCTTGCCGATTACATCCTCCCGGCTGTATCCGGTGAGATTGCTGAAGCCTTCGTTTATATCCACATAGAGTCCGTCGATTCTGTTGATAGTGACCGAATCGGGGCTGGTTATAAAAGCAACCCGGTATTTTTCTTCGCTCTCCTTAGTTGCGTGGTGGGCGGCGTAGAGCTTGAAAGCCATATTGATAGATTCAATCAGATAGAGCTGCGGGGCATCCTTTGGTAAGAAACCGTAACTGGTTACATCGGATAGTTTTTCGGCAAACCTGTGGTCAGCTTCGCTGACAAGGAACACTATTGGCAGATCGCGGTGATTGAGGATTTCACGGGCGGCACGGCTGGTGACGCTAAGTGATCCTAAATCGGTATCCAAAAGAACCAGCGAAATTTCTGGCCTTTTATCGAGAAGGTCGGTTGCATCGTCTTCATTATGCACTATGATTGACTGATATCCGAATTCCTCGAGTGTATGGGCGTGCGATTCAACAGATAGAGCCTCGGTTGTTACAATTAAAATTGTTTTCGCCATACTGTTTCCAGGTTATAGGTTTTCACTGAAAATTTTAAGTGAAACGCAGGCGTTTAGCAACTAAAACACAACTAAAACACAAGGTGTTTTTGTGTTTTTTATTATTCACGGAATTATGCTATAGTGCCTGATATGGAATATAAGCAGATTAACAGTAAAAGCGCCTTACAGGCGTATGTAGATACTCTAAAGAGTGAACAACGGTCCAGCATTGCCCTCGATCTGGAGGGTGAGTTCAACCTGCACGTATACGGTGAACGACTCTGTCTAATCCAGGTATACGACGGCCGCGATGCAGTGATCATAGACCCGCTGAAAATAGAGACCAATGCCCTGAAGCTCCTCTTCGAAGATGAGAAACTGTTGAAAGTGATGTGGGATGCCAGTAGCGACATGTCACTCCTGGTCAACGGTTACGACACTACGATGAAGAGTGTGCTCGATCTGCGGCCGGCGGCGGATGTGCTCGATTTTCCAAAGAAGGACTACTCCAGCGTACTTCATTCGGTGCTGGGGGTAGAAACCAAAACCAAGAAGAAGTTTCAGCGCTACAACTGGCTCCGCCGGCCCATTGACCCGGAGGCTATCGAGTATGCTATCGATGACGTTCGTCACATTCCGGCTCTCAGGGACGAGCTGCTCACACGTCTGCATGCCGCCGGTCAGCTGGAGGACTTTTTTCACCGAAATTTGATTGTGCAGAACCGCAACTACCTGCGCGTGCCCGGTCAGAGACATAAAAAGATGAAGGGCTACCGGTATCTGAAGAAACCCCAGCAGGAACTCCTGCGGCGGCTGTTCGATCTGCGTGACCGCCATGCCCGCCGCCTGGATCTGCCGCCCCACAACGTTATTCCGAATCCGGATCTGATGCAGCTGAGCCGCCGCGAGCTGTCTCCGGAAAAACTACAGTTTGCCCGGCGGATAAAAGGCCGCGACCGGCAGGATATAACCGCTGAACTGAAGCGTGAGCTCGAAAAGTAGCTGCGATCTTGGGCGTGCGCGCCGCTTACTACTTATCGGCAGCAGGCCAGAGCCACCATCGCCAGCGAATTGAGTTTGGTCTCCACACTGTCGGCCCGTGAGGTAATGATGATCGGGATCTTCGCCCCGGCCAAGTAACCGGCGGTTTTCGATTCGGTCAGAAAACCGAAGGTTTTGTATACAGAATTCGCCGCCACCAGGTCCGGGAAGACCAGAATATCGGCGTCGCCGGGGACCACTCCCTTCACCCCTTTGTGAGCAGCCGCCTCCGCTGAAACTGCGTTATCGAATCCCAGCGGACCCTCGACTATGCAGCCGGTAATTTTACCGCTTTGGTTGAGTCTGGCCAGTTCGGCCGCATCGAGGGTTTCCGGCATTTTTTCATTGACCTTTTCGATGGCACAGACGATCCCGACTTTCGGTGTGTTGCCGCCGAGTTTCTCCACCAAATCAACACCATTTCTAATGAGATCGATTTTCTGCTCGAGGTTTGGGCGGGGGATGAAGCCGCTGTCGGTGAGAAACAAAAGCTTTTTATAATGCGGGCTTTCGATGATGCCCAGGACACTCATAAAACGCCCGGTTTTGAGTTCCGGACGGGCCAGCACGGCCCGCAGCAGGATGGAAGTGTCCATATAACCCTTCATAATCGAGCCGGCCTCACCGTCCAGAACCAGCCGGACTGTCCGCTCGGCTACCGCCGGCAGATCGCCATCGACATGCTCTATTCGGAACTCCGAGGGCCGCCTTCCCAACTCCTGCAGACCCGCCTCGATCGAGGGGCCGTCACCAAGCAGAATTGCATCGACGATACCCTGGTCCTTAGCCGCACATACCGCCGCCAGTACTGGCGTGTCCTCCGCCCCGGCAACGGCAATCGGCGGCGCCTGGCTGGATTGAACCTCGGAAATGACCTGTGAAAAACTGCTAATCATACCTGTATTGTAGCAGAGATAGGCTCTTTTTTACAGAACAAGGAAGTGTAAGCTACGGGATGATGAAGCTGTGCGGATCGCAAGGCTGTGAGCGGAATCCCTCCGCACATTGCAGGGAAAACTGCACAACTGTTAAGTAAAAGTTTCGACGACGCAACTTTTTTGAAGCAAAGGAACTGCGTGCTTTGGGATTAGCACCGGTTTATATCTGATTGTATCATCTCTGTAAGAATAGTATAGTTTTAAGTACTATAGAAGAAACGGAGCAGGAGTTAAAAATGCAGTCGGAAGGTGTAAAAAAGAATCAGTCGCTCGGCAAGGCTTTACAGATTTTTGAGGTTCTCGCACGGCAGGCCGCACCTATGCGTCTGCAGGATTTAGCTCGCGAGCTGCATATGCCCGACAGCACGCTTCTACGCTTTTTGAACACTATGATAGACTACGGGTACGTAGCGCGGGAGCAGGAGACCTCCCGGTACAGACTCACGCTCAAACTGGCGCAGTTGGGCAGCCAGGTTCATTCGAACTATCCCTATCAAAAAATCATCCATCCCTATTTAGAGGAAATCAGCAGAAAGCTACAGGAGTCGGTCTCCCTCTGTGTCGAGCAGAACGGAAGCGTCGTGTACATCGACACGGTGGATGGTCCGGACCACATGCTGCGCACCCTGCAGAGGATCGGGAAAGTAGCCCCGATGCACAGTACCGGAGTGGGAAAGGTACTGCTGCAGAATTACACTTCAAACGAACTGAAGGAATACATCGAGGAAAAGGGATTGCCGGCTTTTACCGAAAAGACTATTACCAGCCGCAAGGAGTTTTTGGATGAAATCGATGTGGTACGGCAGCGCGGTTTTGCGTATGATAATGAGGAGTGTGAAGTCGGGGTACGCTGTGTTGCCTTTCCTGTGAAGGACTTCAGCGGCCGGAATGTAGCGGCAATCAGTATTTCCGCCCCGGTAACCAGACTGGATGCAGACATAGAGAAGAATGTAATCGCGGTATTGAGAGATGTGAGTACCCGAATTTCACAGGAGATGGGCTGGTACCCGGGCCTCCGGGACAGGAATTCACCCGGGTAGACCTGCAAAATGGGCACTCTTAGTACCATTTTAATAATTAAAATGTAATATTAAATAGTGAAAATTTCCTTGACTTATGCTGTATCTCCTCTATAGTTTAAATGAGGAGCACACATGAGAACCGTCCGCGAAATGGTAGATATACTCATAATCGGCGGGGGCACTGCCGGGCATATTGCTGCAATCCAAGCCGGCCGGGCCTTGCAAGGGGCCGGCCCGACTACGAAGCAAGTTCCTGACCACCGGCCTGAGCACAGTCCGGAGCATTACTCGCGGGTGGCCGTAATAGAAGCCGGCACCATGCTCGGCGGAACCATGACCGAAGGCGGGGTCTTCATGCCCAATCACTTTCACTCTCGCAGCCAGCCGGTGGTGCAGGGGATTCCTTGGGAACTCTATATAAAGAGCCGCGAAATAGAGGGTATACCTCCAAAACACTTCCGTTCGCGCCGGCCGGTGGATACTCCTGGATACTACAGCCATATCAACGTGCCCATTTATGCAACTCTTGCCGAGCAGGCCGCGCTGGAGGCCGGTGTGCGGCTTCATTACGGAGAGTTCGTCGGCGAGGTGGCTGTCGCCGAGGGTGGATGGGAGGTTGTGTCCTACGCCCGCGGTATAAAGCGCATTACCACTGCGAAAGAGGTAATCGATGCTTCGGGAGATGCCGACGGCGCCCGGGCGGCGGGGCTTGCGGTCGAGAAAGCTCCGACCCGTCAGCCCGGAACCCTGCAGTACCGGATAGAGGATATAGATCTACAGCGGGTGTGGAAAGGTGAGGTGCAGCAACTCTACGAGGAGGCGCTGGCGGCAGGCCGGCTTCAACCGGGAGACTGGGCCTATTTCGAAACTTATCCGTTTTTTTGGTACCTCCAGATGGGCGGACACAACAGCACCCATATTTACAGCTGTGATACTACCGATGCAGACGGACAAACCGATGCTAATATCCGGGGCCGGGCGGCAATGCTGCGGATGTATCAATTCGTGAAAGAGGAGATTCCCGGGGCTGAACGGGCGGTGCTCAAGACGATGTATGCCCGGGCGCTCTCACGCGAAGGATACCGGGTTGTGGGCGAGCATCGAATTTCATATGAAGAGTTTATGCAGGGCCACACATACCCCGATCAAATCTGCAATGCGTTCAACTATATCGATCTGCACAACGAGGACTCGGGCTGCGAAGAGGAGTTTCATGTTTCGGAGGATATCCTGCCGAAAATACCTTACCGTGCCCTGGTTCCAAAAGGAGTTGAACGGTTTTTAATCGCCGGCCGAATACTTTCTTCCGAGCGCCGGGCTTTGGCGGGTCTGCGGGCCCAGTGTACCTGTATGGCCATGGGCCAGGCCGCCGGTGCGGCGGCAGCATTGGCAGTGCAGAGAGGCATCCCCTCGCGGGATATCCCGGCAGAGGATATCGTGGCATTGACAGTGAAATATGGGGCCGTTGCCGTGTAGCAGGGGCGGGACTCGCCCTTCGGCGTGCATGCGATGCGTTCCTCACTTCGTTGCGGTACGCATCGGATCCGTTTCGAGTCCTGCTTTGAGCAAAAAAAATGAGCCGAATCAAAAGATTCGCCTCATTGTTTAGCAGGGGCAGGACTCGAACCTGCGACCTCCGGGTTATGAGCCCG
>JAASTM010000089.1 GCA_021767325.1 Spirochaetales bacterium | reverse complement strand
TTGGCGGATCAGTCCTTTGCTTTTACAGTGGGAAAGTTGTGCTGTGGGGATGAGAATGAAACCTTCGAAATCCCCCTAACAGGCAGTATGCAGGGAATTCTAAGTTTCCCTCCGAATGCCGAACTGAAGGTTGTTCGGCAGGAGTTTGAACAAGAGCTAAAAAAAATAACCGCGGCAGATCCGTGGCTCTCCCGGGGAAATCTGAGCTACAGCTACGGCGACCGGGTAGCAGAGTCTGCGGAATCGAATTTGGACAGTACTTTCATCAAGGATTCGGTTGAGGTGATCGAGTGCTTTGGAAAATCACCCGAGTTTTTCTACGGTCATAGTATGAGTGATATTCGATACCCGCTCCTGAATTGGAATGCGGAAGCAGCCTACGGTATCGGCCCGCTTGCCGGAGGGCTCGGCACAGCGGCGGAGTGGGTCGACAAGGAGGAATATATTCTTTCGATTGCCATTTTGGCCGAGCTCATCAGAAAGGTAGCCGGTTAAAACCGCCTGCCGGCTTACTGGTTCAGAAGTACCAAGACTACCCCTAGCAGCATGATACCTACACCCAGTAATTTGGCTCTGAGATTTGCTTCGTTCAAGAAAAGGCGTCCCCAAAGCACACTCAAGGCTGTACTGGTTCTCTTTATAGATACTACATAGGCAACCAATGCAGTCTGCAGAGCCAGCATTTGAAACAGCATTGCGCAGCTCTGAAATATTCCAATCGGAACCAGATGGCGCAGATTGATTCGTATTACTTTCACAAAATCGGGGGTACTGCGCAGGGCGAATGGAAACATACTAATACTCATGAAAAGCGCCAGGGAAAATGACCAGAAACTGGGGGAAGAGTTCTGGACTCCTATTTTATCAAAATTTGCGGTGATGCTCCATATGAATGCGACCAGCATCATAAAGCGTGGACCCGGCTTTTCAAACAATGCTTTGAACGGCGCCCACACGCCTTGGGAAATCAAGTTCAGGTGCAGCAGGTAGCTGCCTCCAACTATCAAAAACACACCCATTACCCCCGCCAGCGACGGTAGCTCACCCACAATTATGGGAGAAGTGATCAGAAGAAAAAGCGGTGTAAAACTTACCATCGGAACCGTGATAGAGAGTTCGGATGATTTGATAGCCCGCATGTAGAGTATAATAGCCAAGGTATTGAGCGACCCGTGAATAAGGAGTGCTTTGACGTACTCATCACCGATTTCGGGAATACCAGACCATATGACACCGAGGCCTAGCAGCGGAAGTGAAAAGAACATCAGTATCCAGGCTACCAGATACTCGTTCATCCTGTTGAGGCTTAACTTACTGAACAGATCTTTGCATGATTCACTGATCGCGGTCAGGGATGCGAATAAAAACCACATGTCCCGCTCTATTCTTCAAGCATTATTTCATTGCCAATGTTCCGTTCACGGGCTCTGCGGTATATGAGATCAGCTGCCGCGACATCTTCGACGGCAATGCCCATAGATTTGAAAAAGGTTATCTGGTCAGAGCTTTGTCGACCCGGTTTGCTTCCGGCGGCAATTTCGCCTATTTCACCATATAAGTGGTCTTTATTTATCTCATTTCGAGAGAGCGGTATTACGAGTTCACCAGCTCCCTGCAAGGCTTCGCTGCGTGTGTCCGTTACAACTAAGGACTTTTGCACCAGTGCAGTGTCCACTTCGCAGACTGTTGGAGCGTAGGAGGCAATCGAGTTGATATGAGTGCCCGGCTCGACCCATTCTCCGAATACCACTGGTTCAACCGTAGTGGTGCAGAGTTGGATGATATCTGCCTTCCGCACGGCCTCTTGGACCGACGTGGATAGATGAATATCAACTCGAAACTTTTCTTCACATTCGGATTTGAAATTTGCAGCGGATTCAGGTGAAATATCGAACACTGTAACCTGTTCGATTGGGCGTACCTGCAACAGCGTTTCAAGATGGGTTCTGCCCTGTCGGCCGGTACCGATTAGAGCAAGGTGCCGGCTTTCCGGGCGGGATAAGTGACGTGCTGCAACTGCGGAGGCAGCCGCGGTACGCGCTGCGGTTATGCTGCCGCCTTCGATGAGTGCGACTGTTTCCCCTGTATGGCGGTCGATAAGGCTAATGTGCGCATAGATAAACGGCCTGCCATTCGGCGGGTTTTCCTTTCTGGAGTTTAGAGTTTTTACAGCTATGAGATTGTCGGATACAAGGTATCCAATGAAAACTTCCATGAGACCTATCTCTGTACCGAAATCGATACCCCTCTTCTCCGGCTGGATGCAGCCGCCACGCGAAAACTCAATAAGAGCGTGTTCAATTGTTGGTATGAGCTCCTTCATTTGCAGAACGGATTGTACGTTCTTTTTCGACAATATTAACATAACAAGTTTCTCCTTCTATGCGCCATATACACTGTATGATAAAATAACATTCCGTATGGTGCAACAATTCCGGGAGGGGTAGGATATATGTACGATGTACTCTTTAGGAACGGAACTATTATTGATGGCTTGGGCACATCTGCCTTCAAAGCAGACGTTGCGGTGTCAGACGACACCATTGTTGCAGTTGAGAACTCCATATCTCCGGAAAATGCGCACACTGTGGTTGATACGGAGGGGCGGTATTTGTCGCCGGGATTCATCGATCTGCATACTCACTCCGATTTTCCCTTACTGCTCGATGGCCGGGCGTTGAGTGCTGTGTATCAGGGGGTAACCACACAGGTAATCGGAAATTGTGGATTTTCCCCCGCCCCTCTCAAATCTTATGATGATATGCAGCGAAATGTATTCTGCTTTCGGAGTCCCTATTCACCGAGCTGGAAAGATTTCGGAGGATTTCTAAGCCGGCTGTCAGAAGTGGAGCTGGGAACAAATGTGGCCGCATTGGTTGGACACGGGGCACTGCGAAGCAGAGTGATCGGCTATGAGAACCGTAGTTTGGTAGCTGAAGAGTTACGCACTCTTAATGCTCAACTAGAATCTGCGATGAACGCAGGAGCTTTCGGGCTGTCGAGCGGATTGGAATATGCCCCCGGTGTAAATGCGAACCATGAAGAACTTGTGATGTTGTGTAAAACCGTAGCGAAAAGACGGGGTTTGTATGCAACCCACGTGCGGAATCGTGATGAATCCTTCCGTACAGGCTTTGGTGAAGCTTTTCGATTGGTAGAAAATAGCGGGGTAAGGATGCAGATCTCCCATGCGGTTCCTAAGTATGGCGCTGACCCGGATGCGGCCAAATGGCTGTTGGATGAGCTTAACCGAGCTTCTAAACAGCAAGACGTGGCTGCGGATGTAATTCCATATGAATGGGGCCCGACTTCACTTACGGCTGTGCTTCCCAAGGAGCTGCTGAAGTATCCACCGGAAAAAATCGCCACTCTTTTAGAGCATCAGTCGATTCGGGAGACGGTAAAGCAGCAGAAAGCACCCTTTTGGCTGCAATTCCGTGATGGTCTTTGGGATCAGGTCCTACTCTACTATTCGGAGAAGTTTCCCGAATTAGCCGGAAAATCAGCCTATGAGATTGGTGAATATTTTAAACAAGACCCTTTCGATGGCCTGTTGTCTATCTTACAAGCTGAGGCTGGATCTATGTTTTCGGTACTCATAATGGGAAAAATCAAGAAACGAAGTCATCTCGAGTTGCTCATTCAGGATTCGCTGGTAGGTGTAATCTCTGATAGTATGTCACTCGCCCTGGACGGACCACTCTCTAAAATAAACTGGTCTCCTGGCTGCTACGGTTGGATTCCCCATTATTTTAATGAATTTATTGGTAAGGGGAGGTTGCTTTCGATAGAGACTGGAGTGGCTAAAATCACAGCGTTTCCTGCCCGCCGCTTGGGCTTGAAAGATCGCGGGTTTATTCGTGTTGGGGCGAAGGCTGATATAGTAGTTTTTGATCCGGAACGAATTGTTGAAAATGCAACTATGCAACACCCGGTGGGGTATGCAGAAGGTTTTGACTACGTAATGTGTAACGGCCGATTTGTAATCGAGGCTCAAAAAACTACCGGTACACTTCCGGGGAATGTTTTGAGGAGTACTGAAACCTGACTATTCGATAACTTTGTTCACTGATCTAAAAAGTCCGGCTGCATTGAAAGCTGCAAAAAGTGCAAAGCTCAACCCCATCGGAATGGAGTACAACCGGATTGTCCGCGATATTCCTATAATGTCGGCGCTGTAACCAAATAACAGCGGACTAAGCGCATTTGTAATGGTAAGTATTCCAACAAGTATGCCAAAAGTTGCCCCGCGTCCCATCCCTTTACTCAGTAAGGAGAGTACGTAGTTTTGATTTGGGGCGGCGCTGGAGGCAGAGATTCCAAAGATAAGTAAAAGAAAGGGGATGTACCACGGGTTTTTAACACTGCCTATCAGAGCAATTACCGGTGTCATTGCAACTGTGGTAATCATCAATATTTTAAGATGGCCAAAAGAGTCGCCTGCTTTTCCGCCTATTCTGGCTCCGAGAAGAGCACCCAAAAAGTAAAAACCGGATGAAATAGCGGCAAAATGCTCCTCTACCGCTAAGTCCTGCATCAGATAGGTAGGAACAAAATTGAGAACCCCTAAGATACTTACTATCCTGAATACAACCGTCACAAAAAAAATCAGCAAGAGTAGGAAACTGCGTGGAGCTGTATTTGTGAAGTTTTTCTGTGGCTCAGATTTTGGAATAGATGATGAGGGGGCGGTAGTGGAGAGAGCTACAAAAGCCATCATGAGACTAGGCAGGGCGCTTACGATCAGGACAGTTCTCCAACTAAATATATTCAGCAGCAGCCCGTTAATAACAAACATTACAAAGACTCCCGCCATACCCCAGGCTTCAAAATTTCCAAAGATACTTCCCTTCTGGCGAACCGCACTTTCATCCAGTAGAGCATAAGCGATCGGATGGAAAGCACTTACACCGATCGCTCCCACTGAAAGGAAAAGGATTAAAGAGACAAGATTGGAAGATGCGCCAGCTGCTGCAAAGCAGAACGATGTTAAAAAGAAGCCGGCTATGAGAATTCTCCAACGAGGCAGGTAATCCGAGGCTTTTCCGATTAAAAAGGAGAAAAGTGAAACCATGACGAGGTATAAAGTGAGTAAACCGCCAGCCCCAAAATAGGACAGCCTGAACTCGTATAGTATCTTCGGTAAGAGCAGGGGCAGTATGAACCAGTATATCTCATTTATACTATGGCCAATGTAACTTAACCGAATAAAGCGCTTTACTCTCGATTTCATGATATTTTACGCTGTACGATATCACCCCTATTATGGATTATACGCAAAAAATCCCAGATCATTAAAATCCTGATCGGTAATGCGGAAAGAGGTATGAACGGCCCAGAACCGACGGGGCTGATATAGGAATACCCAGGGTGCATCATAGTGGAGGATGCGGTAGGCCTGCTGGTACAGTCCACGCCGGGCGGACGGATTGTCGGTAGCGCTCGCCTCTGAGATCAGGGTGTTCATTTCGTCGTTGTGATAACCCTGCCACCATACTCCGCCGAAGCGCGAGTCCAGCTTTTCGTGCAGTATTTTGTAAGAGCTCAACGGGCTTGAGTCGAAGCAGAATATGCCGTGCAGCTCTTTGGCGGTAATCTTTCTGGCATATTCGGAGCGGTCTTCATGGATCCTTACCTTCGCCTGGAGTCCGATCTGCTGATAGGATGCCGCCAGGAAGCGGGCCAGCGCCGGTCCCTCGTCCGGGATAGTGGTGGGGGCGTGCACCTCCATGACAAAATCATCAGGTATGCCGGCCTGCTGCAGTAGTTCGCGGGCCTTCTGCGGATCGTAGGGATAGGGTCGCAGTTGCGGATCGCGGGCAAAGTGCCGGTCGGAGAAAGGCCCGTTCAGGGGCTTACCGTGACCAAAAGCGACTTCGCTAATGAGGCGTTCGGTATCGACTGCATAGTTGAGTGCCTGTCTTACACGTGGGTCGTTGAACGGCTTAGTCCGGCATTCAATAAAGAAAATCACACTCAAACTGGTGTCCCATCCATAGACTATGGTATCGGGGTCCTGAATGAGCTCATCAATGTTTTCGGTCGGAGGGTCCAGAGCCAAGTGTGCCGAGCCCTGCATAATCCGGCTTGCACGATCCGCCGCATCAGGTACAGCCTGAAAGGTGATGTTTTGCGGAAGCTTTTTGGCGGAGGGCGCATCGGTCCTTAGTTCGAGCCTGGCGCTGTTCTTATCCTGATCGCTGAGCCGGTACCACCCGGCGCCGGCACCGTCCTCGTAGCTTTTCCAGCCGTTCGGCAGGATAGCCAGGTCGGGCAGGAGCTCTTCGAGATCGGCTATAGGCTGGGGATTCTTCAGTACGACAGTATAGCGGTCCTCCGCGAAAATCTCGGCATCGCCGAAGTACTCGTTGTAGGTTACGGTGTAAAGCTGTCCCGCAACGCTCGGATCAGCCGCTCTTTTCAGGCTATACACGACATCTTCGGCTGTGAGCTCTTCTCCGTTTTCGAAGTTCCTTCTCTTTTTAAGAGTAAATCGCCAGGTCTTTCCGGTGTCGGTTGATTCCCACTTTTCGGCGAGTATGCCGTAGCCGTGCGTGCCGTCGTGGTGCAACAGTCCCGGAAACAGGAGCCGGCGAATCACTAACAGTGCGTGCGCATCGGTACAGAGGTGCGGATCCTCGATTCTTACATACGGCAGCAGTACCGTCACATTGTCTGTCATCGTTATCTCCTTATGGCATTAGTATAGCACAACAAAGCCGTATTGTGGAATAACGATTCATTATATGGTTTCCTGTATACCCAGTTCTCTGGCCATCTGTGTGCGGATGGAATCTATAAACTCTTTATAGTTCTGGTTTTCTTCGCGAAGGCGTTTGATTTCATAGATCATCCAGCGAATATCTTCCTCCGCATTCTGTATGTCGTATTTCATTTCAGCGTTTCGGTTGTACTTCAGCCAACATAGCTGATTGCCCTGCCGTTTTTTTCGCTCCAGCAGCTCCTCGATTTCGCGCAGCCGATCTTTTTCCATATGTTCAGTTGTCGCCCATGAGCATATTTCCAAGCGGTCCCAGGGGCGACCCGTGACCCATCACTGCTCGGAAATTGTCGCCGATAATGCGATAATCTATTTCATGTACCATAATAGTTAATGTACTCCAATTGCCGGAAATTTTCCCGGCGCATAAATCATTTCTTATTGGAAGCGAGATCTTCCAGTACCCTGAGTATCTCCGGCAGTACCTGCTTTTTTCTCGAAAGGATGTTGGGCAGGTCGAATCTGCCCGGTTTTTCCTGTTTGAATACCAATCGTTCCTCCGCTTCAGGGAAGGGGGCGGTGAAGAGCTTGCTGTGTTCATGCAGCACATTGGTTATCAGCAGCATCGTCCAGTCAAGCCCCTGCTCTTTCTTTACCTCATCCAGTGCATTCAGGTAGAGTTCCTCTACCTCGTCGATATTTTGAAAAGTGACCACTTCCACCTGGCCGATGCCGACCTTCTGGTTGAACTCTGAATACAGCTTGAAATCGGCCGTTATGACCTGTTTTGGATTATCTTTTCCGAGCACCGCGGTATGACTGAAAATTTGTTCACCGTACTCCTCAATTGTGATTCCGGCTATATTCGCCAACTGTGCAGCTGCGCGGCGGTCTTCATTGGTGGCTGTCGGCGATTTGAGTATCACCGTGTCCGAAAGCAGGCCGGCCAGCAGTACTTTGGCTGTAGTGGCATTTACCGGTACCCCCGACTGCAGGTAGTGCTGGTATACAATCGTGCAGGTGCTGCCGACCGGCTTGGCAGCTACATATATCGGCGTGCGAGTCTTCTCAGCGGCCAGGCGGTGGTGGTCGATTATTTCCAGGATTTCTGCATTTTCTATCCCCCGGATACTTTGGTCGGCTTCGTTGTGATCAACCATGATCACCTTTCGGCTGGGGCGGTCTATAAAGCACCTGCGGGTTACCACACCCACGAATTCCCTTTCGGTCTCCGGTTCATCCTCGGCAGAAAATACCGGCAGGCCGCGCAGGTCAGAGTTTAC
>JAASTM010000088.1 GCA_021767325.1 Spirochaetales bacterium | reverse complement strand
GGATGCTTCCCTCGGTGACCCTGTGGTGCGGGTGGCCCATCAACACATGTGCGAGAGTAGACTTTCCCGAACCGTTGGTTCCCATCAGCATATGGATCTCACCGGGCTCGATATCCAGATCTACCCCGTTGAGTATCGGCTTATTTTGCTCCTCAGCGGCATCATATACTGTTGAGGAGAGGTTGCGTATTCGTAGTAATGACATATAAGGCTCCGTGTAGATTATTCACTATCAAAATACTAATGAATTGAGAAAAAAACAACCGGCTGAAGCCACGCAGCCGGTTTTAATGCCTCAGTTGAACAAAATTTTCCGTACTCTTCAATGACTTCTATTTTACTTTTTTCGAAGCTTCTTATAATCTTAGAGCAGAAAAATGAACGACCATCTGAGAAGTATACTTACACCGATTATCCTGATAGCGGCCGCACTATTTGCATGGAGGATGCTGCTCTACCCGCTCACCGATATATGGCAGGACACACTCGACCTCGAGAATGGCCGGCTGAATGCTGCCGAATGGGATTTCTCCGAGCAAGGACTGCTGGAATTAGGCGGTGAATGGCTGTTCTTCCATCAGCTCTTGTTATCACCTGAACAGCTGAATGAGGTGGCCCGAACAGGTGATAGCGGGGAATACCTCAGAATACCTGGCTTCTGGAACTGGCAGAACGAGGAATACCCGGCTAAGAGTTACGGCACGTATGTTGCACAAATCGAGCTGCCGGAGGATATGCGTCAGTTCGGTATCTACATAGAGGAGGTCCACACCTCCTACAAGTTATTCATAAATGGTCGTGAGGTCCTCAGTCAGGGCCGAGTAAGCAGTTCTGCAAGTACCTCTCAATCTGAAATCCTGCCGCAGATGTGGTTTACCAAGCTCGATACCAACAAGCTGAGCATTATACTGCAGGTAGCCAATTTTCAGGCAATTAAGGGCGGGCTCCGTCTGGCACCCGTGATAGGCCGGCAGGAACAGATCATTCAGAGATACTTTCATGAAAGTGCGGCCGACCTGTTTCTCTTCGGCAGTATTCTGATCATGGCAATCTATCATCTTGGTCTCTACTTTTTTCACCGGCAGGACAGGCGAGCACTCTGTTTCGCCTTGTTCTGTGCAATGATCGCCCTGCGGGGAGGCTTGACCGGATCTCGTTTCCTGCACTGGCTCTTCGAAGACGCCAGTTTTCAACTGCTCACACGCATGGAATTCTTATCAGCCTTCGGTGCAGCGTTTTTCTATTATCACTATCACAAACTCCGCTTCCCGGATGAAACTTGGAAACCCTTTACCCATATAAACAATATTGTCATAGGCTTCTTATCAATTGCGGCAGTACTCATGCCGATTGTGTTTATCGCCCAGGTGGTAGTGCTGTTTGAGGTTTTTGTTCTGATAGAGATAGTTTTGATTCTAGGCGGGCTGGCAGTTGCAGTATATCGCCGGCGGCCGGAATCTCACATATTTACCGCCGGCTTTACGATTCTGTTTATTACCGTGATCAACGATCTGTCGCACTACAATATGATCGCCGGCTCCACCTATCTCCTGCATTACGGACTGTTTATTTTTATCCTGCTGCATTCGCTGCTGCTGGCCTACCGCTTTTCAAAAATCGAGAGAAGCTCCCTCAACTATGCGGCCACACTGGAAGCGCTCAACCAAAAACTCGAAAAACAGGTAAGAGACCATAAACCTTTATACATCGACCCCGAAAACCGAACGAATTACGATTCCGATGAGGAAGGAGAAGAAGGCAACCCCTAAACTTATGGCCGCCATTTCCCCGAAGCGATGCAGAAAGTTGTAGTCCTTGGCAACAGAGATGTAAAAATTGAATACGAGAATAATCAATAAACCTGCTAACAGCGTCACCGGCAGTGCCACCTGATAAGTCCCGAGCAGGAAGAAAGGCAAGACCAAGAGAAACACGGTGCCGATATAGGCGAGCCCGGTATAGAGGGAGGAACGCAGAGCGCGGCTCTGCTCGCCTTCCGACTTCTTTGAAAGGTACTCGGAGGCCGCCATTGAAAGTGAAGCCGCAATGCCGGTTATTAATCCGACTGTTGCGATCAGGCGGTTGTTCTGCAGGGCGAAGGAGAGCCCCGCCAGAGTTCCGGTGAGCTCGACGAGGGCGTCATTCAGACCGAGAACTATAGAGCCTACATATGAGAGCCGCTCTTCTTCGATTATGTTGATAAGGGCTTTTTCATGGGAATCCTCGTCAGCGATGATCTGTGCAGCCTGCGGAATGTACTCCTGTATTTTCTGATAGTTGATCTGAGCATTCTCTTCTCCCAACTCCATCAGTTTTATTCCAAAGGTGAGCCCGAACACTTTGGAAACAAACAGGTAAAACCAGACTTTAAACAGATTGGGCTTAAGCTCTACACCTGTATATTTTTTCCAGAATTCATAATGTTGATATTCCTCGCTGCTGATTTTCTGCAGAGTAACCCGGTTGCGGCGGTCTTTTTCTCTGCCGGACAGCTTTTTGTATATTAGGTATTCGGTTATTTCATTTTTCTGTGATTTCAGGAGATCGTCCTTGATCGGGCTAATATCTTTATTCATGATTCACCTTTCTATTTAGACTATTTTTAATATATTCGAGCAGAGTCGAACTATCAACCGGCTTACTGACGAATCCGGCTACATTCTGCGGCAGGTTCTCATTTTCGACTTCTTCAGCACTCCTGCCGGAAATTATCAGAATTGGTATGCTCGCAGTTCTCGGACTCTCAAATAGTTCCTTGACAATACTCAAACCGTCACGCTTGGGCAATTTCAGGTCGAGAATCAGCAGATCCGGCAGTTCCTTGTAAACCAAAGCCAGCGCGCCTTCGCCCTCTTTTGCCTCGAAAACCTCGTACCCCTCTTTTTGCAAAATTCTCTTCACAAAGAGTCGATTGATGTTTTCGTCCTCGGCTACCACCACTTTGGCCCCCGCGCCACCGGCCGACAGCACTTCTTGCGCATTGGAGCTGCCCGGATTGTTGATGTTTCGCTCGATCAGTGCGGCCAGGTTTTCCATTGAGGGGATGGGTTTGGTGATATAGTCATCGGCTCCGACCCGGTAACAGCGCTCGCGATCGGAGGACATTGCATAGGCAGTCATCGCAATAATCGGAACCCGGGCCCCGGCTTCACCGGCCTCGTTCCGTAATTTCTTTATAGCGTCATACCCATCCATAATCGGCATCTGGATATCCATGAGGACCGCATCTATCTCCGCAGCGTGGGTTAGATACTGCTCGATAGCCTCCTTGCCGTTACGGCACTCAATCAGCTTCCACTGCTTTTGTCCTAAGTAATCACTGATTACCTGCATATTAATATCATTGTCTTCGGCAACCAGAACAGTCGGAGCGAACTCATCTGACGGATCCGGCGGGGTTTCAGTAATCTGTTCGTTATTTACGGTTTCCGGCGAAAAAAGCTCCTGGATGACGCTTCGCAGGTCAGCTTGGCTTACGGGCTTTTCGATTACCCGGCGAAGTTTATAACTGGCCAACCGTCCCCTGACATCGCCGCATTCCGGCGGATAGCAGGCGATGGCCACCGGTATTTTCGATAGAATTGCATCCTGTTTGAACTGCGATAAGAGCAGATCGAGTTCTTCGCTGGTTCCGGACAACAGGGCTAACTGTTCCTCTGGATCGACCATTCCCTCGATTTTCTTTTTGAACTGTGCCAGTTCGTTCGACTTCATTTTCTTCAAAGGAATATCTACCACTGACAGGCCAAGGGCTTCGAGGTACATCTTCATTACTCTATAACTGAGTTCATGCTTCTCCGCAAGCAGAACTTGTGTAATTGGAAGGTTCGGCGGCTCGACCTGCTCCGTTCTGGACTCTTGCGGAAACGGAAAGTCTAAGGTAAAGGAAAAAGTGCTGCCCCGCCCCTCGGTAGAGTCTACATGTACGGAACCGCCCATCATCTCTATCAGCTTTGCACTGATCGCCAGCCCGAGCCCGGTACCGCCGTATTTACGGGTGGTGGCCTCATCGGCCTGAGTGAAGGACTTGAATAGCCGGTCGATTTTTTGCGGAGGTATTCCGATTCCGCTGTCCCGGCAGAGAAACTTGATTCGAACGTTTCCGGGTGCTGCTCCCGTTTCCCGCAGCACCTGAATCTGGATTTCGCCTTCATCGGTAAATTTGACGGCATTGCTCAGGAGGTTGAAGAGTACCTGTTTCAGTCTGACCGGGTCGCCTATCAGCTTGTCCGGCAGCTTCGGATCAACAGCGGCTACCAGTTCCACACCTTTGCGCCAGGCGCTTACACTGAGCAGCCGGGCGGCGCCGGTGATCACCTCTGCAGGTTCGAACTCGACACTCTGCAGCGACAGCTTCTTGGCCTCGATTTTGGAGAGATCCAGGATATCGTTCAGAATACTCAGTAAATTATCTGCCGAAGACTTTGCCAGTTTGAGGTGGTCCATCTGTTCAGGGGGCAGGTCGGTCATCATTGCAATTTCCAACATTCCCAAAATGCCGTTCATCGGGGTTCTGATTTCATGACTCATATTTGCCAGGAACTGACTTTTCGCCCGGCTGGCTGCCTCCGCCTCGACCTTGGCCGCCTTGAGGCGGTTTTGCGCATCTATCATCTCAGTAATATCGATTACCGCCAAAAAAATGCTGATACCTTCGGTTGCAGCTTTGATGGTAGTACTCTGAATGCGCACGAAAAAGCTGCTGCCGTCCGGTTTTATCAGCCGTAACTCCCGCGGCTTTCCCTTACCGTACCGTAAGATATCCTGAAAGTGAAAATAAAACAGATCCTGATCGCCCGGAAGAATATAGTCGGTGAACTTACTGCCGGAGACTGTATCGAGCTTGCGGTCGAGTATGTGCTCGGCAGCATAGTTCATCTCCTGTATGTAGCCCTGCTTGTCCAGCGCGAAGTAGCCCACCGGCGCCAGATTGAACAGTGTGGTATATTTTGCCCGCTCCTGCTGAAGACTATACTGTGAGTTCTTGAGTTCCTCATTCTGGAGCTCTAACTCGATCTGATGCACCTGCAGCTCGTGCAGCAGCTCTTCGCTGCTGTATTCCGAGTAGCCTCGCAGGCGTCCGCCCTGCTCCTCTAAATAGTTTTCCGCTCTTTGTCGGAAACTCTGTTCATAGGCATGTTCACCTGTTGCATGTTCATCCATAATAGCTACACCTATTTATCTTCCTGTTTATCTTCCTGGATACTGAATACCGCACCATCGACCTCTTTTCCCTGCTCAGAAAACAGCGGAGAACCGCTGATCGACAGATAGATTACAGTTCCGTCGGGTTTTTCAATCGCATGTGTGTAGTTATAGACACTCTCTGCGGTCTGCATGATTTTACTGTAAGGCAGCTCTTCGATCGGAATTTCCTTTCCCTCGTAGTCGGTAATTTTCCAGCCCCGATCTCCGAAACTCCTCTGGAGAATCTCCTCACGGCTCAGGCCGAAAATCTCAGCCGCTTTTTGATTCGCGAACACGATATTGCCCTCTCTATCGACCATTGTCTTTGCCACAGGGCTGTTTTCCAGAATCCGCATGAGCAGATCACGCTCTTTTTCCAGCTTGTCCTCGAACTGTTTTTTCTCGTTGATATCCAAAAAGGTGATTACAATCCCTTCCACCACATTATTGACGGTTCGATAGGGTAATATCCGCATCAGGTACCACTTCCCTTTTTTGGTGGAAATCTCCTTTTCCACTGGCACCAGATTGATCAAAACACTGCGCACATCCTCCATAAAGCCGGAACCCTCGATATTACGGGTAATATGCTCGATCGGACGTCCCACATCCATCTCCATGATGTTGATCACTTCCGTCACGGCCGGAGTATACTTGCGAATCTTGAAATCTTTATCCAGAAACACCATTCCGATGTCGGTATTGTTGAGGAAGTTTTTCAGGTCGTTATTCGCCTCCGATAGTTCTTCTATCTTGTTCTGATACTCTGCATTTACGGTATACAGCTCTTCATTCACCGACTGCAGCTCTTCATTGGTACTCTGGAGCTCCTCGTTGGATGCGATCAGCTCCTCGTTGGTGGCCTGCAGCTCTTCATTCGAGGTTTCCAGCTCCTCGATAGTGGCCTGCAGATTCTCTTTGGTGAACTGGAGCTCCTGTTCCAGATCGGCTATCATTTTATTCTGCTGTTCGTCAAAACTGCTCTTCTCTTCCGGATCGGTTTTGTGGACGGTGCCTTCATGGTCCTCGAATACTACTAAAAAGTTTCCGATAGGATTGCTCTGCCGGTCCAGAATCGGTTTTACCGAGAGGTCGATATAACGGGTCTCTCCGTTTTTCTGCAGAGTCAGGTCGCGATAGGTAACCGGACCGTCCTCTTTCAGCGCCTTGTGTACCGCCGTGCTCAGAGCCGCTTTTATACCATTCGGCAGCATTTCGAGTACATTCAGGGAGATTTTACCGGTCGGAATTCTCATGAACTCGGAAGCCTCTCGGCACACATGTATGAGCGTTAGATTTCGATCGATGATGATCGAAGGGGGCACGAACTCATGCACCAGATAATTATAGGCGCTCTCCAGCACGTCATCACTGCTGCTTCTTTGAGGATATGCCTTCTGGGTGAAACGCTCGTGCTTCTTTTTATTCGGCTGCACCGGCGGGACAAAATAATCCGTTACCCTGGTTTGAGCAGACTTCTGCTTGCACTGATAAATTTTCCACTTTGTATCAATCAGCGAAAAGACTCCGCTCAACTCTCCGACGGTTTCACTCGAACCCAAGAACAGAAACCCGTTCTGCTTCACGGAAAAGTGAAATGCACCCAATACCCGCTGCTGCATTTCAGGCTTGAGATAGATGAGCATATTGCGGCAGCTTACCATATCTATAGCCGAGAAAGGCGGATCCTGCAGAACGTTATGATTGGCAAATATAACCATTCTCCGGATTTCCGGGTTTACCTGAAAGGTGTTCTCTTTTTTAGTAAAAAATTTGTGAAGTCTTTCCTGACTGACGTCCGTTACGATGCTCTCCGGATAAATTCCTAAACCGGCATATTCAATACTTTCCCGGTCGATATCGGTTGCAAAAATCTTTACATCGTAATCGATTCCCAACTCCTGCATTTTTTCATAAAACAGGATGGCCAGAGAGTAGGCCTCTTCACCGGTAGAACAGGCCATACACCAGAGCCGCAGCTGCGTTTTTTCCTCGGCCTTCTTCAGGAGTTCGAGGACGGCGGTGTCCTTCAGGCTCTCGAAGGCCTCAGCATCCCGAAAAAACCGGGTTACTCCGATGAGAAGGTCTTTATACAGGACATGGACCTCTTTGGTTGAGGAATCGAGATAGGCGGCATACTCTTCTGTCGATTCGAGCTGGGTGATGCCGATTCTGCGCTCAATTCTCCGTATGACGGTAGTGTCCTTGTAGGCGGAAAAGTCGACCCCTACTACATCCCGGATGCGGGAGAGGATTTTAGATATTACCGTGGAGTGCTCCTGCACAACCGCTTCATCACTGCCTTCGGCTTCCATATGCATCAGCGGATGCTGGATGATCCGTGATAGCTCCTGAGCAATATCCTTGGGCGGAAGAACGTAATCCACCAATCCGGTAGAACTGGCGCTGCGCGGCATGCCGTCGAATTTCGCCGAAATATTATCCTGCGCAAAGACCAGGCCGCCGGCCCCCTTCACTGCGCGAATACCGAGGGTTCCGTCACTTCCGGTTCCTGACAGAATTATGCCGATGGACCGCTCTTTCTGATCCTCGGCCAGAGATCTGAGAAAAATATCGATCGGCAGATTGAGACCGTGGCTGTGATCCTGTTCAGATAAATAAAGCTTTCCGTGATAAATCTTTAAGTTTTTACGTGGAGGGATGAGGTAGACATGGTTGACTTCGATCTCCATGCCGTCCTCGGCCCGTTTTACTTCCATTCGGGTATATTTGGAAAGTAACTCGACCATGAGACTCTTATAGTCCGGCGACAGATGCTGAACGACTACAAAGGCCAGCTGAGAGTCATCCGGAATAGAACGAAAAAACTCTTCCAGGGCCTCCAAACCG
>JAASTM010000087.1 GCA_021767325.1 Spirochaetales bacterium | reverse complement strand
CCTTAGTCTGGGTATCGGAAGCATGCTGATTTTCGGTAGTTATATCGGCAAAGATAGATCGCTGACCGGCGAATCGGTCAATATTCTCGTGCTCGACACCTTTGTCGCCTTAGTTGCCGGACTCATTATTTTCCCGGCAGTGTTCGCCTTCGGTCAGGACCCCGGCCAGGGACCTGGACTGATCTTCGTTATTCTGCCGAATATCTTTAACAACATGGTCGGCGGCCGTCTGTGGGGTACCCTCTTCTTCCTGTTCATGAGTTTTGCCGCTATGACTACGGTTGTGGCCGTATTCGAGAACCTCATGGCCTTCACTATGGATGAATGGGAGTGGACACGTAAGAAAGCGGCGGTTACCAATGGAATCATCGTTGCGGTTCTCTCCATCCCCTGTGCCCTCGGTTTCAATATCTGGAGTTCTTTCCAACCTCTGGGAGAAGGTACCGCAGTAATCGACCTCTGGGACTTCATCGTGAGTTCTAACCTTCTGCCTATCGGCTCACTGATCTTCGTATTCTTCAGCGCCTATAAGTTTGCCTGGGGCTGGGACAACTTCATTGAAGAGGCCAACACCGGTAAGGGTATGCGCTACCCGGTATGGATTAAACCATACGTTCGATATGTCCTCCCGCTCATCATTCTCTATGTCTTTGTGCAGGGTTATATCGATAAGTTCTTCAGCTAAGCCTACTTTTTGCAATCCAACCAAACCGGCGGTTCAATTAACCGCCGGTTTTTTAATGCATTATTACTAAGCTTGTGAGTTTATCGCGCACCCTTCTAAGGCGCTCACTCTGAGTGGTGAACAGAAAAGAAGAGCTGCCCGGAGGATAACCTGGCAGCTCTTAAAGAAACTCAAACAGGAGTGAGGGTATAGGGGGATTACCGTGCGGTGCCGATCATCTTTTCAGGCAGCCAGGTGATAATCTCCGGAAAGATGGTACAGAGTACCAGGGTCAACATAATGATCAGTACAAATGGAATGACTCCCCGGATTATGTGGGCCATGGTCAGTCCAAGTTCCGGCGGAGCGGCACCCTTCATGACGAAGATGGACATTGCCATCGGAGGGGTCTGGAAGGCCATCTGCAGGTTGATGCAGATCATCATACCAGCCCAAAGCGGGTTAAAGCCGAGCTCGGTGAGGATCGGGGAGAAAATCGGTACGATAATGAATACGATACCAATCCACTCTATGAACAGGCCGAGGAGAAATACAATGACCATAATGACCGCAAACGAAGCCCAGCGCCCGCCGGGAACCGACAGAATCAGCTCGGAGACTACATCTCCGGCACCGGCACTCATGAAAATGCCGACAAAGGCGTAACAGAGGGCGGCAATCATCACCACGAAGGCACTCACCCGCAGGGTTTCGAGGGACGCGTGCTTGACCAGCTTCCAGCTGAACTTGCCGTAGACCAGCGCCAGTACCAGTGAGGCTAATCCGCCCATGGCCGCCGCCTCGGTGGGCGGAGCAATGCCGGCGAAGATAGTACCCAGTACCGCTAAAATCAGCAGGACCGGCGGGAGCAGCGATTTGAGGAGTTTTATGAACTTCTCCAGAGTAAAGCCGGTGATTTGATCCTTCGGAATAGCCGGACCTAGAGCCGGATTTAAGTGACAGCGGATCAGCACATAGGCAATATACAGACCGGAGAGAATGAGTCCGGGAAAAATGGCGCCCATGAACATCTGCCCGATCGAGATACCGGCCTGCGGACCGTAGACTACCAGCATGATGCTGGGGGGAATGAGTATTCCCAGGGTGCCGGAGGCAACAATGGTACCGGCGGCCAGTGATTTATCATATCCGCGAGTGACCATCGGCCCGAGGGCGATCAATGTAAGGATGGTAACCGAAGCTGCAATTACTCCCAGGCAGGCCGCCAGCACCGTACCGAAAATGATGGTCACCAGGGCCAAACCGCCCTTCAGGCTGCCGAGGGATTCATACAGGTTCTCATACAGATCTTTGGTTATCCCCGAATGCTGCAGCACCACCCCCATAAAGGTAAACAGCGGTACCGCTAAATAGGGATAGTTCAATGACAGGCCATAGAAACGGGTGTAGAGAATATGATAGGTGGTCTCCGGACCGAAGACCAGCAGACCGACGATAAAAGCGACACTACCGATTACAAATGCAATCGGGAACCCGGTCAACACAAGTGTAAACACCCCTCCGAGCATCAGGAGTGCAACAATATCAGCGCTTAGTTCAATCAATGGTTTCACCTCTCACAACGAAATAGATGTCCCGGATCAATTTTGCTATCCCCTGCAGAATCAATAAAAACAGCCCGACGGCAAACACGGTACGATAGGGTGCTGCCGGCGGATACCAGAAACTGTTGGTCAGAACCTCATTCGTCCGCCATGCCTTCAACGCCCATTCGGCGCCGACTTTGCACATTATGGTCATCAGCGGAAAAAAGAAGAGAAGCGAACACACAATATCGATCCAGGCCTGTGTGCGTTTCGAGAGCATCGAGTAAATCAGGTCTACCCGGGTATGTGAGTCGTGCAGATACACATAAGAGGCTCCAAGCAGGTACACGGTACCCCCTGCCATGCAGAGGGTATCGTATGCCCAGATGGTAGGTGCATTGAAAAAGTGCCGGGAAATAGTCTCATATGCACCTACCAGTACCAGGAGGAAAGCAAACCATTTCCCCAGCGCCCCGGCCTTTTCACTCAGAAAATCGATGTATCGTAATATTTTTGCTACAATGGTCATGCTTTACCCCCTGTAGAATTATTTGATGGCGTTATACGCCTCGCCGTACTCTTTCATGGAGTAATAGATTTCACTGTAAATGCCGCCGTGCTCAGCTGCTTTCTCTTCGTAGAAGGCGTTGGCGGTTTTCAGCAGTTCCTGTTCGATTTCGGCGGGAACCTTGCGGACCTCATTGCCCTGTTCTCTGAACTTATCCACCGCCTTGACCGATTCGTAGACCAGATACTCGTGCTGTGCCTGGGTGTGCTTGTCGATCTCCGCCTGCACGATCTCCTTCAGATCCTCCGGCAGGGCGTTCCAGGAATCCTTGTTTACAAAGAACACCTGCGGATCGCTGGGAGCCCGGGTCGGAGAGAGATACACATAGTCTGCCACTTCGTAGAAGCTCATCTTGTAGTTCGAGGCGAGGGTCGAGTATTCAAAGACGTCGATAGTCCCGCGCTGCATGGCTTCGTAGAGCTCACCGCCGGGGATTATTACGGTTGCCGCACCCATACGCTTGAGGATCTCTCCGCCATCACCCATACAGCGCGCTTTCAGGCCTTTGATATCATCCATGCTGTTGAGTTCCACTTTGGAGTGAAAAAAGACTTCCTCTGGAAGAGGCGAAAGGGCCCCGGGAAAGGTCATGGTGTTGTAGTCACCCATCATCTTGTTCATCAGGTCGGCCCCGCCGCCGTAGTTGAACCAGGAGCGCAGGGCTTCGCCGGGCAGTCCGGCCGGGCGGGAACTAATGAGACCGGCGGCCGGCCACTTGTCCAGGTTTTACGGTCAGTCGACCATCGGTGGCTTTTGTGATAGCATTACACAGTTTGTCATGGTAGATCTGGGACGGGTCGCTGGCCGGTCCGTGACCGGACGACTTCCAGACAATCTTTTCAACTTTTTCCGCCGGGGCAGCCTGGTCAGCTTCCGCGCTGCTCCCGGCACTCTTTTGACACGAGATGAGTGTGACAGCTAACAGAATCGCCATCAGCACTAACAGGATTTTTTTCTTGTTCAACATCCTTTTTCCTCCTATAAATGTTCTATGTTGCTCATGAGCAGCGAGTTCTATCCCGCAACTCAAAATCCACAATTGCTAAAGAAGCCGTTATATGTCCGACTATCTTTATAAAATAAATGAAGTTCCGGTGCTGTTTTGGAAGTAGCAGTCGTTGTCAGCTCCAAGCTTCGACATAGCCGTCTTGCCTGTGCAGTGGGATACACCGATAACTCCGATATTTTCACTCCTCAGGTATTCGGTTGCTTTTTTAATACTCTCACTGCTAGCCTCCACAAGATGCGTCCCGCCAACCACTGAGTAAATCGGTTTATGCAGCAGTGACTTCACATGGTCGAGCATGTTGCGTACCCCCGGGTGTGAGCAGCCGAGCAGTACGACCAGACCCTTAGGCGTATCGATGGCAACCAGCACCTCGTCATGAAACAGATCCTGCTCAAAAACACCGTTTTTCTTGATCTTGAAGCGCGGACTGATAACTTCATCAGGGTGTATTCTGGGAAAATTGGTAATTACATAGATTCCAGGCAGAAGCTCAGTCACATCTTCTGACACAAAGCGGTAGGATATGCCCCGCTCCATCAGAAAGGTCTCTTCAAACCGATTACCTAAATATTCATATGAATTGCCGGTAAAACCGTACTTCTCATTGAAAAAACCCTTCCCCATTATCACTTCATACTGCTGATTTTGCTCGGCAAGGTGTATGAAACCGCCGGAGTGATCATAGTGTCCGTGGCTCAAGATCACATATTCCAGATCCGAAAGTTCTATCTTCAACTGATCGGCATTGTACAGAAAGGCATCACTTTGGCCCGAATCAAACAGAATTTTGTGTGAATCCTTTTCTATATAAAACGAAATACCGTGTTCATTCTTGAGAGCGAGATGCTCACCCAATGTATTTTCAACTAAGGTAGTAATCCTTAAGGCCATCATTCCTCCTGTTTGTTTCCATTCATCGATGCCCTAATGTCGGCAACCGCATTTTTCAGATGAACCACCATCGCCTGTTCGGCTCTGGCCGGATCACCCTGTTTAATGGCATCTAAAATTTCTTTATGCTCGCCTACGGTTTTTTGTGTTCGCCCCGGTACGTGCAGACTTGAAATCCATCCCTCGGATAGAGAATTGGTCATAGTCTTCATGACGAAATAGAGAGTTTTGTTTTTAGTCGATTTCGCCAGCAGGCGGTGGAACTCTTCATCACATTTTATCAAGCCGGCGGTGTTGTTCTCTTGTGTTTTTTGGAAAAAGTCATTACAGACCTCCTCCATTTTATCTATTTCCGACTGATCAGCATTTCTGGCCGCCGCGGCGGCTGCCTTCGGATCGATTATCAAGCGGACTTCGAAGTGCTCTATCAGAGCAGTTTCGTTGTTCTTGAGCCAACTCGAAAAAGCCTCCATCTCCTGTTTCATCGAATCGGATATGAAGATACCCTTACCATGTTTCACCGTGACCAGGCCGGTCGCCTCGAGGATCCTTACCGCCTCTCTAATAGAGGAACGGCTGACCTGCAGCTTTTTAGTGAGCTCGTTTTCAGAGTAGAACTTGTCACCAGGATTAAAATTTTCTTCAACGATCATCTCCCGGATCGCATCGATTACTCGTTCCGACAACCTGATCTTCTTTATTGGCTCCATAAATTATTACAACTCCACTCAAGTACTTATCAGATATCTGTTGTCTACTTATCAGACAAGTCATAACTATGCTGATTGTACCCCCAATAATTACTACCGTCAAGTAAAATCTGCAGCATCCCGGCCATTCACCGGCCAACTTGACAGCCCCCGTCAAAACACATATGTTGGTGCGGTATGGAAACTGAACTGGATAAAGCAACGCTGCCCCTCATCCTGCCCCGTGCTGTGTTAGGCGGTATTTTGATGGGGCTGGCCAACTTGGTACCCGGGGTCAGCGGCGGCACGATGCTCCTGGCTGCCGGTGTATATACAGTCTTTATCGGGGCGGTGGCTGACCTCACCTCGCTGCATTTCCGTACGCGCGCGCTGCTGATTGTCGCGACCATCGCCGGAGCAGCGGCATTGGGCATACTGCTGCTGGCCGGCCCAATCAAAGATCTGGTGGTCGGCTACCGCTGGATTGCCTACAGCCTGTTTATTGGTCTGACTCTGGGCGGAGTTCCGGTGCTCAAAAAAATGACCGGTACGATAAACGGGAGGGTTTTATGGGGGGCGCTGGCCGGATTCGCCGGGATGGCGGCCCTGGCATGGGTTCAGCAGTATAGTTCTGCCGGCGCTGCGGCCTCCGGCAGCAACTGGTTCATGATGTTTCTAGCCGGCCTGGCCGGGGCCAGTGCGATGATACTTCCCGGCATAAGCGGCGGTTACCTTCTGCTGATCCTGGGGCAGTACATCCCGATTCTCTCGGCTATCGATGCGTTCAAGCAAGCCCTCCGCGCCGCTGATCTGAGCGCGGCCGGTGAAATCGGCCTAACGGTAATCCTACCGGTGGGAATCGGACTTGTTATCGGTGTCGCCGGCGTGAGCAACTTGCTAAAACTACTGCTGGCCCGGTATCGCCATGCAACCCTGGGAGTTTTGATCGGGCTGCTGCTCGGTGCCGTAGTCGGCTTGTGGCCTTTCCAGGAGGGGGTAAAACCCGAACCCGGCGATATGCATAAAGGCCGAACTCTCACCACCGCGCAGATCGAGGAACTCTCTTCGGATGAGTACCCTACCCGCTTTTTTACCCCCACTGCCGGACAGACGGGCGCAGCCCTGCTGCTGATCGGGGCAGGCTTTTCGGCAACCTACGCACTATCACTGCTCGAGAAGAAAAAACCGGAATGAGCCCGTGGACCGGTTCCGCCGGACACATTTGAGATTCCTCTTTATCTTTCTTATACTACATGTATGGAAAAAGAGAAAAGAAAGCAGCAACCCGTATTTTACAATACTATGACCAAGCGTATGGAAGTTTTTGTTCCACGACAGACCGGGGTGGTAAAACTGTTTACCTGCGGCCCCTCGGTATACCAGCAGCAGCATCTGGGTAACTATCGTACCTATCTATTCGAGGATGTACTGCATAAATATCTCGAATACATAGGTTACCGGGTCGAGCGAGCAATCAACTTCACCGACATAGAAGACAAGGCCATCAAGCGCCTGAAAAAAGAGGGCATTACCCTGGAAGAGACCACCGGTCCGAATAAAGAGGAGTTTATTAAGACCTCTCACGAGCTAGGCATCTTTCTTCCGGAGGAGATCCCTCAGGCTACCAGCAGTGTCGATGAGGCCGTGCATATCATCGAGGATCTGCTGGCCAAGGGAATTGCCTATTGGCATGGCGGGAACGTGTACTTTGATCCGCTCGAATACCCCCGCTTCGGCGAAGTCTTCGGTCTCGATATGTCACAGTGGCCGGAAAAACGGGTCCGCTTCTCTAAGGACACCTACAACGGCAAGCGCTGGAATCTGGGCGATTTCATTCTGTGGCACGGCACGACTCCCGATGACCCGGTGGCCTGGGACACCCGCATCGGTAAAGGCCGGCCCGCTTGGAACGTGCAGGATCCGGCTATGATACTGAAAACACTCGGCCCTGAAATCGATATTCATACCGGGGGTATCGACAATGTGTACCGGCATCACGACTACAACCGCGCGATTCTCGAGTCCTACTCCGGAAAAGAGCTGGCCCACTACTGGCTGCACGGGGAGCATCTGATAGTCGAGGGCGAGAAAATGTCCAAATCGAAGGGCAACACCATGTACCCTAAAGACGCCTATGCCCACGGCTGCACAGCACAGCAGGTGCGCTTCATGCTGATGTGCACCTACTATCGCCACCAGCTGAATGTATCTGAAGAGCGGATCGATGAGTGCTGCCGCCATTTTAATACCATTCGCCAGACGATAGACGCAATTCAAAACAATGCAGCCCGCGATCACAACCCGGACACACCGGCCAGAGGACACAAAACCTACCGGCCGGGGAACGAGCACTCGGTAGAGAAACTGATCAAAGAGGTTCCGCTGCTCTTCACCACCAAAATGAACGACGACCTGGATACACCGGGAGCGATCGAGGCCCTCGAATACCTGGCAGATGAGTTCTACACCGCTCAGCAGAACGGGTTGGTGAGCGTCGGTCAGCGAACAAAGTTTATTGAGGAGCTACGAGAGGTCGACCGGGTTTTCGGTATTTTGTTTCCGCGAGAATAAAAGAACTGATCAATCCGGGAGGATATACACTCGTTTCTCCGGATTTCGGGCGGGCCGGAAGAATATGCCGACATTGCCGATAACCCTGACTAATAACGAATGGGTGGCTT
>JAASTM010000086.1 GCA_021767325.1 Spirochaetales bacterium | reverse complement strand
GCGAAATCTATCAAAAAGAACAAGGGACTGCTGGTCGGCTGGAAAGCGGGACTACTACTTCTGATTCTGGTCGTAATCCTGGGGTTCAACCTGTTTCTGAAGGACAGAATAATTGAACAGACAGCCGAAGGGTATTTGGAGCAGGTGTTCAAGGCAGAGGTCGATCTCCAGGGTCCGCAGGTAAAACTACTCTCAGGAACTGTGTCCTTCGAGCGCCTGATAATCGCGGATGCAGAGCAGCCGATGCGGAATTTGGCTGAAATCGGTGCCAGCAGGCTCTCGATTGATACCGGTCGTCTGCTCGCCCGAAAGTTTATCATCAACGAGCTGAGCAGTAGTGAGATCCGGTTTCATACCCAGCGCCAGCGATCAGGCGCCCTCGAATCGATGGGGCCGGAAGGTACAGAATCGGAAGCCGGCCAAGCCGACGAATCCGGGGGGCTGGCAGAGATGGGATCGCTCGGACTCCAGATAGGTTCGGAAAGCGCCCGGAGCTTAGTCGAATCCTACAAATCATCTCTCCAGTCACCCGAACTGATAGAATCGGTGAATCAGCGCTACCGAGAAAGCCGGCAGAGCTGGGAAACCCGCAGCGAATCTGTAGATAAAACCATTCAATCGGTACGAACCCGCACCGAAAATGTAATCGAGACTGATATAGATTCGATAGACAGCGTTTCGAAAGCAAAAAGCTACCTCGCAGAGCTGACTGGCTTAAAGGAGTCGGTACAGTCCGCCCGCAGCGAGGCGGAAGCGGCCTACGAGGAGTTTGAGCGCGATACGGAATATATAAGCCGAAGTCGTGAGTCCATCGAAACGGCTATCGACGGCGATGTAGAATTTCTGGAGGAAGCGGTCGGCAGCTTTACCTCGGATTCTTTGAAAGTTGTTGCCGAAACCGCCAAACCGATTTTACGCGAGCGCTTCGGCAGTCTCTTTGACTATGGAGAACGCATAAGCCGCACCCATCGGCAGCTGAAGGCCACCTCAACCCAAAAAAAGAGCAAATTCGAAGACGGCCGCCGCGGGACACTCATACAATTTCCGATGCGGGATTACCCGAGATTTCTTCTGAAACATTTCGAGGTGTCGGGGGGAACTGAAAGCAGTGGAGGTTTTTCCGAATTTATCGTGCAGAATCTGACCGGTGAGCAGGAAGTGGTGGGAGAACCGACCAGTGTGTCCTTCAGTATTGCGGAGGATGGGCAGCGGGTGGCATCCGATCTGCGCATAGACTCACGGGCAGATTCCGAGTATCTGCTTCAGGGAACGACTGATCTGGAACTTTTCCCGATAGAGATCGCAGAAGGCATGGGAAGTATCTCAATTGAATCGCTCAAAGCCCAGTCTGATACTGAGATGCAGGTGTTCATTCGATCCGATCTCTCGGGCACAGGACAGGCTCAGGTGTCCCTGTATGATATGAGTTTCTCATTCCAAACCCCGAGTTCCGAGCTCGAAAGAGCTGTGCAAGATATCCTCGAAGGGGTAAAAAGTACCGATCTCGACATCGATTTTGAATTTTCCGATGGAAATATCTCGGCAATTTCGGTAGAATCGGAACTCGACAGCCTGTTATCAGAACGAGTTTCCGATTATGCCCGGCAGCGGGCCGATGAGGCCGCTGCGCAGATGGAAACGGCACTGTATGATTACCTCGAAGAGAAACTGGATTCAAATGAAACTTTGAGTGTAGACCTGCGTGGTATCGGACAGGAACTACGCGGTGATATCCAGTCCGCTGAGAGCCTGGAGCAGCTAATCGAAAAGGAACAGGAGAAAGTCGAAGCGGAGATACGCGAGATTCAGAATAAGGTGCAGGATAAAGCCGGTGATGCCCTGCAGGAGCTGGGGAACAATTTAGATCTGCCGGGTTTCTAAATAATGGAGTATTGATGGAACAGCTTATCGCCACTTTTCTCACGATTCTACTGCCGATCCTGATCGGCTACTGCATGCATGTGATCAGCGGGCATCTGCAGCAACGATTTATCAGAAAGGACTAATTTATGGACTGGTTCGAGGTGTGGCGGCTGCTCACACCAACAGTTGATGCAGCTTTAAGCGGGGGCTATTACTATGTCGCACTGCTGGCGATTGGGCTCGGCATCGGCATACTCACCGGGTTTTTCGGTGTGGGCGGTGGCTTTCTGGTAGTACCGATTCTGAATGTAGTTTTGGGAATACGGTATGAGATTGCGGTAGGCAGCAGTCTCAGCTTTATTATCGGCACCAGTTTTGCCGGCCTACTCAAACAACACAAACTGGGGAACGTGCACTTCAGCGTTGCCGGCTATATTGTCGCCGGCAGTGTGCTCGGTGCAGTCCTAGGCGACTCCCTGCAGATGTTTCTACTCAACGGACTGGCCGGAGGAAATTCGGCCCTTTTCACCGTATATATGCACTCAATATTTATTATTGTACTGTGTGGAACCATTCAGGCCATGCGCAGTTCGGGTGGAACAGGCAGTTCGACCGTTTCAGAGACCCCGCTATTAGCGAGGATCGGGCCACCTCCGAAATTTCACATACAGGGATGGGAGCGGCTCGGCTTCAGTGTACCGGGTACCTTTCTTGTGGGCGCACTGATAGGAGTGTTTACCGGACTGTTGGGTATCGGCGGAGGGGTTCTCTTGGTACCGGTTCTGCTAGGTCTGTTCGGTCTTTCGCACCAGAAGGCCGCCGGCACGAGCCTGGCTATCATCTTTGCAACCGCGGTGGTAGCGGTGATCAAGAAGGGTTTATCCGAGGTTCCGAAAGTGAGTCTCCCTCTAACCCTCATTCTGCTGGTGGCCAGCGTAATCGGCGTACAGTTGGGAGTCTTTTTCGTAAAGCGAGTCTCCGGGAGCGGTTTCCGCCGCCTGTTTGTCTACGTGCTGCTGGCTGCGATTGCGATGATTGCCATCGATTTGAGCATTACTCTGCTGAGTTCCGGCTAATATTTTTCTAATGGCTAAAATCCTGGCAATTTTGAAGCACAGAAGCCCTGTCAAGCCTCTATAAGAGAGTACGCACTTTTAATAGAGGAGGCTCTTATGCTCATTCCCCCATTTTGTCCCAATGCAGATTGTCCCTATCACACCGACCCGCCAGAAGGCGAACAGTGGTTCTATTTGGCCGGCACCTATGAAACCAAGGCCTTCGGCACGGTCACCCGCTTTCGCTGCCGCACCTGCGGCAAGACCTTCGGCGAGCAGACCTTTCGTCTCGATTACTTCGCCAAGCGCAAGCTCTCCTATCAGCAGATCTTCCACCACCTGACCAACTGCGGCGGCATCCGCGCCACCGCCCGTATCTTTGACGTCCACCACTCGGCTATCACCAACCGGATCGGGCGAATGGCCCGGCAGGCGATGGCCCTCCAGGCCGAGCTTATCGCCGGCTTCACGCCCAATGAGGACCTTGTCACCGATGGGTTCGAGAGCTTTGTAAGCGATCAGTATCAACCGAACAACATCAACCTGCTGGTGGGAAAGTGGTCGCAGTTTCTCTTCGGCTACGATTATTCGCACCTCCGACGCAAGGGCCGAATGACCGATCAGCAAAAGCGGGAGCGGAAGCTGCGGGAGGCGGCCTACATTCGTGAGTGCCGCACTATCTCCCAGTCCTTCCGGCAAATAGCGGATATGGTCGAGCAATTTGCCCTGCGCCGGAAGGCCAGAGGATTAAGTACCTGTCTCTATAGTGATGAGAAGAGCGAGTACCCGCGAGTACTCGCCGAATCGCAGGTGTTGCAGGCACTGGCGAGGGAGAAGAAGTTTTTCCACTCCACCTGCTCATCGAAGGCAGAGCGCACCACTGCCAATCCTTTGTTTGCGGTGAACTACTATGATCGGGAGGTGCGGAAGGACAATGCCGACCATGTGCGCGAGACGGTGCGCTTTTCGCGAAATGTAAATAACGCACTCGAGCGATTTGCCGTCTACCAGATGTATCATAATTTCTTCAAAGCATACCGAGTAGACCACGTGGAGAAGAGGTACTATACCCACGGCGAGGCGGCGGGAATCGATGGCCGGCTGATTGGAGAGGGGCTGAAGGATATCTTTACAATGAGACGGTTCTACAGCCATGTAAAACTGAAACTGAGCTGGTCACAGCTGATCATATGGGCGCGGATGACCGGGACTCTCGATAAGCATGACGGAGTATTTTGGCCGCAGTATGTGTGGATGTAAAGTGCAGGCGGTACTCGCTGTAAGAGAGTGTGATTTTATGATGCCAGGATTTTAGCCAGTAAGTAATATTTTTTTCAATCATTTTCGGAGTTTGCCCTTTCGAAACAAAGATTTTGTTACTATAATTTTAAATAGAGTTCTTAACTATTTTATTGAAACGGTGTGCTCAAGATATGTATATCCAAACTTCTAATCAGGACAAACTGGAATTGGGCGTTGGTGATTACCAGTGCAACTGGGGTATTCACATCGCCGGACTGTATGAAACCGAAACCGAACGGGATGAGATAGTAATGGGTTTTATGCACGCCGGTGACTCCGCCGGCGATCTGCAATTGTATGCTCCGGCTGAAAGAAGTGTCGCTGATTTCAAACAGAAATACTCGCAGGAATATCCCTGCAGCTGCAACCATTTAGATAATCCGGATCTGTTTCACCTGGACAGCCCGCAGGATCTCTATTACCCCGAGGGGGTATTTTCACCCTGGACAATGGATGAAAACCTGAACTCTTTTTACCGCGAGAGCCAGAAGAATGGCCCCCGCAATGTCCGAGCGACTGCTGAAATGGTATGGGCACTCGAGGCGGTGCCGGGCACCGAACATCTGATGGCCTATGAATCACGGCTCAACTACTTTATTCCCGGAAAGCCGTGGATCAGCATCTGTCTGTACAATATTACCAAGTTCGATGGCGCCACTATCATGAAAGTACTCCGAACCCATCCCTACACCCTGAACGGCGGTGTGATAACCGAGAATCCTTACTATCAGGACCCTGATGTATGGCTGAGTGAAAACGCCCCGCAGTTCCTCAACTATTAATTAATCCATGCAAAACGGGCATATTGAACATGAACTGTTTCTACTCATGCTCCATCTGGCACAACGAAAAAGCCTTGCAGAAATACGACGCACACTCATAGAAGCACTCAACAGCCTGTGGCCCGAAATGACCTTTCGAGAAGCAACTGAGATAAAAGATAGTAATTCTGCTAATTACCTGCCGATCGCAACGACTCATCACTCATTCGGGGCGATTGAATATCATCCAGGATCACACGAATTGTCAGCTGAAGAACAGGCCCTTATCCGCAATGGGGTCAATATGACCGCCATTATTATGGCAAATCTGCATCAAAACCAAATGCGGGAAAATGAGTTACGCATCCGTGAGCGTCTGCGCTATGAAAATTACTTCAAAACCGCCCTAGACAAAGTACGCCTTTATGCGGTTACTTTGGACACGAACGGAACCGTCCTGTTTTGTAATCAGTATTTTACTGAAAAAACCGGCTGGACTAATGAGGATCTATTAGGCCGCAACTGGTTCGAGATATGTGAAGCAGAGAACCTTACCATTCCGGTTGAGAGAGAAAAGTTCAACATAGCACTGCGCAGCGGCTCACTGCCCATGCATGTCGAAACTGCACTACCAACCAAATACGGAGAGGACCGTACTGTACTATGGAACAACGTGATGCTCTACGATCATGAACAGAGGGCACATTCAGTGACCTCCATTGGTGCGGACCTCACCGATCAAAAGCAGGCTGAAGCCCAACTGAGGGAGGAGCTGAACGAAAAGAATACACTTCTAAAGGAGATTCATCATCGTGTGAAAAACAACCTGAACGTAGTGACCAGCCTGCTAAATCTGCAGAAAAATGAAATCAGTGACATAAAATCGGCACGTAGAGCCTTTGAGGAGAGTCAAAAGCGGATAGTCACAATGGCGCTCGTCCATGAAGACCTGTACCAATCGGCAAAACTGTCCGAGATTAATATGGGCTCTTACATACCTACTCTGGTCGCACGGCATCGCGAACTGTTTCAGGATCAAAAGAACCTGCAGTTCGAAATAGATATCGATAATGTGTTCCTGGATATTACAAAAGCAGTTCCGGTTGGACTGATTGTTAATGAGCTACTCACGAATACATACTCCCACGCCTTCGGCCAAGGTGACCATGGAGCGGTACACATCTGCTTAGTCGCTGAGTCCGACAGCATCTATAAGATGCATTTTGAAGACAACGGGAGGGGCTTTCCTGAGGGCTTTAATTTTGAAAGCACAAGTTCACTGGGCCTTAATCTTATAAGAATACTCTCACAACAAATCGACGGGAAATACCAGTTCTCGAATCAGCAGGGAGCATCTTTCGTCTTGGAATTTCCTCTTCACCAGGAACAGAAGGAAAAATAGTTTGATCTAATTTACATGCGCCCTGCCGTCGACTTCCATGTTCTGGGCCTTTTGATGGAGCAGACTGATCGCCTGGTACCACATATACGCTGAAGCCCGAATATTCAAAAAGTCCAGGCGATAGAGAGAGTTCTGGTGATAGAACTCGAGCTTCTCCTTATCCTGTACATTTTCTCCATAGAGATCTTCTATTGGAAAAAATTTAAGCCGGCCGACGGTAGTTCGGAATTCAATCCCGGAGGGGTAAAAGTAAGCCCTGCCAGTGTTGAGACGCTTGAGGGGTTCGGCGCGATAGCCGCGCCACAGGATGGCCGGGCCTTCCTCGAAGAGCGGGACTTTGGCGGACATGTCCTTACTGAGATACTCGACGAAATAGCTGATCTGCCAGTCGTTCCAGTCGGTGATGGAGTTGAATACCAGCGGGCCGTTCACCGATTGCAGGAACCCGTACTCGTCGTAGCGAAAGCTATATCCGCACTCACGACACTCGGCAGTATCGCCATGCGAGACAAACGAGGCTATACTCTTGCATTTGGGGCAGACAAAAATAGCCCGCTCCACATATTCAGCCGGATGTTTCCCTACAAACTTTATCTGCTCCTCCCGGTTCCACTCCTCTTCGTCATGGCCAATACGCTCTTCCATCAACTGCTTGCAGCTGTCCAGATCGATTTGCTTGAGCTCTTCGGGAGTAAAAACCAGCTTGTATTCCATCTGCACCTTGCCGCGCCGCAGACCGCGTCCCCAGCGTGGTTTTGACAGATATCCGCCTTTGTTCACCACACCCACAACCGGAAGCTTGAGTTTGTGGATAAGCCGGGCCACGGTATGCACATGCCGCAGTGACCGTCCGTCCCAGGTCCGCCGGCCCTCGGGAAACACCCCAATCACCCCCTCTCTTTTGATGATCCTGATAATCTGGGCCACGGTTCGGGTGTCGGTCATGAATTTGCTGGTTGGAATGGATCCGAATAGTTTCATCAGTATATGGAACAGCTTTGTACGAAACACACTATCGGAGGCAATAAACTGCACATCATGCGGTAGAAAGATACCGATAAAGAAGGGGTCCCAAAAATTCACATGATTTCCGATTACCAGATATGGGGGCTTGAGATCATCCATTCCCACATTATCGAAAATCTCCATGTTGTATCTGCGCTTTAAAATGGCATGAATAATCGGACGGATAAACTTAAGCCATATTGGATTCGGAGTAATGGTTTTATTAGTAGCCTTGGTTTTTCCCGTGTTCTTCTCTTGCATTAACTTACCTTCGCATCTTCATCATGTTTGTGGGCATGCTGGGGATACCATATGTGTGAAGCGCTGTTCACCGCCCGCCTTTTTGAAATAAACAGGAATGATATAATCACGAATAACAAGTAACCGGCGCTGACCGCCACCGCTAACCAAAACAACTGCGGATTATCCTTGGTTACACTGTACGCAGGTAGATTTATGCTCAGTATAAAGGGGATTGCCAGCATAAAGGTTATTCCGGTCGAAAACATGTAATCCGATGCAGCCGGGGTCTCGAAATTGGGATCAATTACCCTCAGTAGAGCCAGACCGGTAGGCATGGTGCCGGTAGAAACCCCATAAACCAGCAGCATGCGATGGAACTGATGATCGGTGAAAATCCTCGAACAGAACCATGGGACCAGGACCAGAGCCAGTATTC
>JAASTM010000085.1 GCA_021767325.1 Spirochaetales bacterium | reverse complement strand
GGGACTTCCGAACCAAGTCTTTGATATACTCCACATCATTCATACTATTCTCCTTTTGGCTGTCCTTTTTAATGGTCATACCATTATACTATTATACCCTCGCCGCTACGTCAATAAAATCTTCAAAGATCTAGCTGCAAATTAAAAAAAAGAGACGAGCAGCCCCGTCCGCCGCGGGTGGTAGCCGGAGGATCGGGGTGCCCGTCAGGGTGCACAAATGATTAGCCTCTCGGGAGGATATTGCCGGCTGACGGCACCGAAATGAGTTCCTTCGAGGGGAACTTGCTCAGTTGCCGGGCGCCGTCTTTCTCGATCACAAACATCTCTTCGATACGGGCGGCATCGTTTCCGGAACCGTTGTAGGTTTCCAGTGCAAATACCATCCCCTCTTCAAGGATTTCCGGATGATCGATACTGAACCAGCGACTGATGACCGGCTTGGCCCAGTGGGTAATACCGATTCCGTGGCCCAGCTCCAGAGCAAACGCCGCAGCTTCGCTTTCCAGCCCTAGGGTATGCGCTTCCGGCCACTGCCGGGCGATATCGGCGGTGCTTACACCCGGTTTGAGCATGTCCGCAGCGCTGAACAGCCAGTCGTAGGTAGTTCGGTAAATTTCCAGCTGTTTCTTAGAAGGAGGTCCGACTACGAAGGACTGGTAATAACAGGTGTGATACCCGTTGAACACACTGACTATGTCGATAAAGATCATATCTCCCATGCGCAGCATCCGGTCGGAGGCATCATGAGGATGCGGGTACGAACGGTTTCCGGTAATTACATTGATATTCTGGATCTCCTCACCGCCTAGTTCGTATATTCGCTTACGCATGAGTCCGTTCAGTTCGTTTTCGGTAACACCGGGTTTTGCGTGCGTTATGACTTCCCAGAAAGCTGCCTCATCGATGGCTATCGACATTTCGATCAGGTCCACTTCTTCCTTGGTTTTAATTTTCTGGGCTTCCAGAATTGTCTGCTGACCGTCGACCACCTGTATTCCCTCTTCCTGCAGAGCGAGAATGAACGGAATTTCAGTTATGTCGATTCCTAGGGGCTCTTTCTCTACTCCCCATTCGGTGAGGATGCGCTTCAACTCTTTTGCAAAATTCTTCGCATGCTGATATACGACCGGCTTCGGAAATGAACCCCGCATTGCACCGCCGGTAAACGGGAAAATCCGGTCGGCAATCCACGGACAGAGTTTCTTTTTTGCCTCGATAGCACTACCCGCTTCATACAGAATCGGATCCTCATCGGCAGACACCAGGGTTGCTCTGGCCAGCTTGTTGTTCATCCAGTCGTTGAGCTTAGTGCTGGTGATGTAGCGAATCGCATCGTGATCGAAGGCCAGCAACGCACCGAGTTTGTCTTTCTTGATCTGCTCCTGCATCTTCCGCAGCCGGTCTTTTCGCAGTTTGTCGTAATCTATGCGGATTTCAGCATCCGTTGCCATTGTTCCTAAAGTTCCCATCTAAAACTCCTATAGTAATATTATTAGACCATTTATCCAAAAAAAACGGCCCTTCGTACCCGACATGCAGGACATGTCATCCAACCTCTCGCATACTTCTGCTGGTATTAACTAAGTCAGGACCTTCCTCAGTGTGGCGAGATCCTTCTTAATCAAATCAACGGGATTATCATTTTCGCCGCACAGCGGCGCAACATCATAGTAGTTCTCCGTAACTATCCATCCCGAATAGTTACGGGTACGCAGCACATCCATCGACTCGTGAAAGTTTACATCCCCCTCTCCGAGCAGGGCTCCACTGAGATCCTTGTCTTTGCCGTCCTTTACATGCAGTTCCGCTATGTGCGGGAACAGCGATTCCAGGATATCCGGGCTGTAATACTCTTTATGTAAGTAGTAGTTCTGAAAGTCGAAGTAGAGTTTGAAATTACTCTTATCGACGCTGGTGATGAGCTTGACTGTCTCCTCAACCGAGAGGGTATTTTCCGCGGCAATTACTACCCCCTGTTCAGCGGCGAGATCGCAGGCCCATTTCATCACCTCCACAACTATGTCGAAATCGTGATAATTCTTAATAGCGCTCTTCTCGAAGTTCGGGATGAGCAGCAAGGGTATTTTCATCTTTCCGCAGGCATCGATTGCTTTGGCGATACCGGTTTTCACTATTTCGTGTTCCCGCTCGCCCGGCGCCGCTACCATGCTGTAATAGTCGGAGACTCTGGCGGCCATAGAGGGATAGCTTATACCGTACTTTTCAGCCGCCTCCATATAGGCCTGCTGCACAAACCCTCTCGAAAGGGGAAATCCACGTTCATACGGGCCGATATCCAGTTGAATCCCGTCCAGGCCGATTTCCGCGGCTAATTTTGCGGCATACGGCCCGTCGATCGGCAGGGACCAGGCGCAAATACCGATTTTGTTTTCTCCGTACATACCAACTCCTATCCTATCTCGCTGACTTTCACCGGCCGGTTTTCTTCGTACGACTTGCGCGCCGCCATCGACAGCACCACCGCCTTGCGCCCATCTTCTCCGGTCACCGGTGCCGGGGTGTCGTTCTTAATGCAGTCAGTGAAGGCCTGGATTTCACCGTAGAACGCCTCCGGGTAACGCTCTATATTGAAGTAGAGCGGCACATCGCTGTGGGTTCCCTCCGGATTGGTATACTCCACCCGGGTAGGTGTCTCGTTGTTTCCAAAGGCGCAGGCTTTTGAGCCGAACACCTCCACCCGCTGGTCGTAGCTGTAGCCTGTCCTGCGAGAGTTGTTGATCGAACCAACGGTTCCGCCCTCAAACTTGAGCGTAACCATGGTGGTATCCAGATCGCCGAGCTCACCAATCCGCTCATCGACAAGCACGCTGCCGGTAGCATACACCTCGTGAATCTCTTTTCCAGAGAGGTAGCGGGCCATGTCGAAATCGTGCACGGTCGTGTCGAAAAAGATTCCACCGCAGACTTTCAGATACTCCAGATGGGGCGGCTGGGGATCACGGCTGGTGATATTGACGATCATCGGATTTCCTACGGTACCGTTCTGCACCAGCTCCCAGACATGTTTGAAGGTGGGATCGTAACGCCGGTTGAATCCGACCATGAATTTAACTCCCGCAGCCTTTACGATACCTAGGACTTCATCTATTGCCTCGAGGGTCGTGGCGATGGGCTTCTCACAAAACATGTGCAATCCGGCATCCGAAGCGGCTTTGATAACCTCTTCATGCGTATCGGTAGAAGTGGCAATCACCACACCATCGAGATCTTTTCTTTCCAGAACCTTCCGATAGTCGTCGTAGGTTTCAACTCCGTCTATTCCTACCTGCTGTGCGCGCTCCTGAGTGACATCACTGACACATACTAGTTCAGCTTCGGGTATACGATAGGCAATATTTCTCGAATGAATTTGCCCCTGTCGCCCCATTCCCAGAACGCCCAATCTAACTCTTTCCATAATGGATTCCTCACTTTCCGGTTAATTTACATGCGCTATGGCTTTAATCAGATTCGATTCGGAAATATCATCTCCGCTGAACTCTCCCGAGATTATTCCCTGACGCATTGTGACAATCCTGTCACTTACACCCATTATTTCAGGCATTTCGGAACTAATAACGATTACCGCTATTCCGGTTTCCGCCAGTTTCGCAATCAGCTTATGGATTTCCGCTTTTGAGCCTACATCGATTCCGCGCGTAGGTTCATCGAGTATCAGCAGCCGTGGATTCAGGCAGAGCCATTTGGCAATTACGATTTTCTGCTGGTTTCCGCCGCTCAGTTTTACCACCTGCTGTTGCGGGCTGGGCGTGGAAATGGACAACTTGTCCTTGTAATCGCTAAAAATCTCCTTCTCTTCCTTTTCCCGCAGGAAACCATACTTATTCATCCAGGGCAGTTTGGCGATGCTGGTGTTTTCGAGACACGACATCTTCAACACCACCCCTTTCTCCTTACGATCTTCGGGCACAAAACCGATGCCGGCCCTCACCGCATCACCGGTATCCTTGATTTTTACTTCCTGCCCTTCGATGAGAACCTTTCCGGATTGATAGGATCGTGCGCCGAATATGGTTTCGGCAACCTCGGTCCGTCCGGCACCCACGAGCCCGTAGAGTCCGACCACCTCACCCTGTCGAACCGAAAAACTGATGTCATCAAACAGGCCCTGCGAAGAGAGGCCTTCGACCCGCAAGATCTCCTTGCCCTTCTCGGCTTCGTTTTTGTGAAAGTAATCGTCGATTACACGGCCTATCATCAGGCTGATTACATCGTCCAGTTGAGCTTCGGAGGTTTTCAGATCGCCGCTGTTCTTTCCGTCCCGCAGCACGGTGATCCGATCACTGATCTCGAACACCTCATCCATTTTGTGGGTAATATAGATGATGCCCACACCCTTGTTTCTGAGCGTATTAATATTCTTAAAGAGAACATCCTTCTCGGTTTCTGTAAGTGAGGAGGTCGGTTCGTCAAAAATGATGACCTTGGCCCCCAGGGTGAGTGCCCGCGCTATTTCGACCATCTGCTGTCGCGAGATCGACAAATCGCCGACCAGTTCATCGGGCGAGACATCCAGCTCCACTTCATTGAGTATGGCTCTGGTTTTTTCCCGCAATTCGGACCAGTCTATCAATCCCAATTTTGTCCGCGGCAAATTCCCCAGAAAAATATTCTCGGCTACCGTAAGTCCCTTTACCAGCGAAAGCTCCTGAAAGATTGTGATGAGCCCGTGTTCTTTTGCTTCCTTCGAATTCTGAAAACGAACCAATTCTCCATTCAGCTTTATACTACCGCCCCCGTGGTCGGTCCGGTATAAACCTGACAGGATCTTGGTCAATGTGGATTTACCCGCGCCATTTTCACCGACCAATGATAAAACCTCTCCCTCATACAGAGAGATGCTCACATCATCAAGAGCCTTTACTCCGGGAAACGTTTTTGATATCCCGCTTGCTTCCAATACCAGCTTTGTTGTTGTCGCCGCTTCGTCCATCTGATCTTTTCCCCTTTTCTGAAGAGATAGTACCGTCTGCGGAAACCCGCAGACGGTAAATACTCTGATTCCTAGAAATTCGGCCGCTCGAACTGATCCATGTTATCAGGAGTTACTACAGGGGTTTCGAAGTAGTTCCAGAACGGAACATCTTCACCCTTGGCAGCCTTGATAGCAGTTTCAACTGCTTTGCGGGCATCTTCAGCCGGTGACTGATAAACAGAACCCATTATGTAGCCTTCTTCCATTGCATCGTAGCCTTCGCCGAACATACAGGCGCTGGTCATAACTACATCACCGGCCATACCGGCTTCTTTCAGCGCATTCAGACCACCGATTCCGATGTTGTCATCAGCCACATAAACACCGTCGATCTGGTCGCCGTATTTCACGATCAGGTTTTCCATAACCTGGGTTGCTTTTGCACGGTTCCAGTCGGTAGGCTCGGTTGCCAGAATAGTGATTCCCGGTGCATTGTCTTTGATGTAATCCTGGAATCCATTAGACCGGTTGATAGCCGTAACGTATCCGGGAAGTCCCATCAGCTCGACTACATCGCCTTCACCATCAAGTGCCTTGATCATACCCTTGGCGGCGTTTTCACCCTCGGTATAGGTATTCGGTCCGGCGAATCCGACCACATAGTCGTATCCGGATTCATCGATGAGAGAGTTCACAATAACCACGGGAATACCGGCATCGTAGGCCTTCTTGACCGCCGGAACAACCGCTTTGCCGTTTACCGGCCATACCGTCATCGCATCTACGCCCTTCTGAATAAGTGTTTCGATCTGACTGATCTGCTGGGCTACCTCGCCCTTTGCATCGAGGATAATTGCCTCAACACCTTCGGTGTTCGCAATGGTTTCCCGGTACACTTTATCGTGGGTAGTTTGGTAACTATCGATTCCTGTGTTGTTGGCCGTATGACCGATGAGGATAGTACCATCATCCTTTTCCGCACTTTCCTGCTGTCCTTCGGCAAAGACAATTGAACCAAAACTCAAAGCCACAGCCAAAATCAACAGAACGCTTACCATTCTTTTCATAGAATGCTCCTTTTCTTGCGCGTACATATGCTCCCGCACCTGCACTCACGCTTTTTCTTAGATATCAACGATATCTGTCTGCACTTCACCAACCACCCGTATAAACTTTATCCGATACTCAAACGATTTTTTCTTATGTGAGAGTCGATGTACACAACCAGTATGAGCACTATCCCCGTAATCAGGGTATTATAGTAACTCTGCACACCGAGCAGGTTCAGAATGTTGTAAAGCACACCGAAGGTGAACAGGCCCCCGAGGGTTCTGGTGATGTTTCCATACCCTCCGGCCAAACTCGTTCCACCGAGGACTACTACAGCAATGGTCATGAGGTTCTTATCCGGCCAGCCCAAGGTGGGGGTCGCCGCATTGAGACGTGAGGCCAGCAAGACCCCGCCCACCGCAGCCGTTAGTCCGCAGATGATGAAGTTGGTCCAAATGGTACGGTCGACCGGAATACCGGAGTTCTCCGCCGCCTCGATGTTTCCGCCGATTGCATAGGTATGCCGGCCGTGCGGAGTCTTCCGCAGGACGAACTCCGCAATCAGCATGAGCACGAACATGATGATGAACAGGGTCGGCAGCCCGAGAAAATCACTCGCACCGAACATCCCGAAGTCCATCACCTCACCGACCAACGCCTGCTCTTTGGTATAGATATAGATCAGTCCGCGCACCCCGATAAACGAACCGAGAGTCACAATAAAGGCGTTGATTTTTGCCTTGGCCACGAAGAAGCCGTTAATCGCACCGATGAGGGCCCCGGCCAGCAAGGCCACTACTATTGCTACGAACAGGCCGTAGGGCTGCAGTCCGATTGCCAGTGCTGCGGTAAAGCCCATCACTGTTCCGACGGAAAGATCGAAATAGCCGTTTATCATGAGAAATGTCATTCCCAGAGCCAGCATTCCATCCACCGCCGACTGTACCAGCACGTTCTTGAAGTTTCCGAATGCAAAGAAATCGGGAACCAATATACTGGAAAGCACTGCCATTCCCAGCAGGATCAGCCAGATCGGCTGCTTTTTTAATGAAGTATATAATTTTTGAATCATCCTAGCACCTTCCCTCGTTTAGTTGCCACGTCCAGCCATACTACGCCCACTACGATGACCCATTGAGCAACCCATTGAAAGTAGTATGGAAATCCCAACAGCAGAAATCCGTTCTTCAAAATACCGATTATGAGAATACCGATAAAAGCTTTGAACACGTTGCCTTCGCCCCCGGTCAGACTCACACCACCGAGAATAACTCCGGCAATAACCTGAAACTCATACCCCTGTCCGAGATAGTTCTGTGCGGCCATCAAACGTGAGCCCATTATTATGCCGGCGATTGAAGTAAGTATGCCTGAAATCACAAAAGCCAGAAAAATGATCTTCCTATCCGATATGCCGGAAAATTGACTTGCGGTAGGATTTCCGCCGACAGCAAACACCTGCCGGCCGAACACGGTTTTTAGCAGGATAATCGAAAAGACGAACAAGAGAACACCCAGGATTATCACCGGAATCGGTATCCCGAATACGAACCCGCGCCCGATTACTCCGAACCAGGTTTCGTCGGGGGCGACGATGCGGGTATATTTTCCGCCGGTATAAATAAGCACTATTGCCTGCAAGCCTACCAGCATACCCAGCGTTATGATGAGCGAATTCAATTTTAGATACCCGACCAGATAGCCGATAAATGCGCCGGAAATCAAGCCGACGACAACGGTAATCAGTATGGCCGGAATAGGACCTACAACATCGTGCATGCTGATAACCACAACTGCTGTAAGAGAAACCAGAGACCCGACCGAAAGGTCGAAATGCCCTACCGTTATAACAATAGTCATACCAATTGCAATTGTTCCCAGCACCGAAACCTGCCTGAGAACGAGCATCACGTTCTTATAGCTCAGGAAGTTTTCCGAAGCGATGGAAAAAAAGGCAACAACAATAAAAAAAGCTATTATCAGTCCGTGCTTCTCTGCCGCTACGGTGATACGTTTTTTGAGTGGAGTTCGCTTTACAGCCTGATCCGCCACTGCTTCAGCCTGCTGCATATACAGCCCTCCTACCGGTTAT
>JAASTM010000084.1 GCA_021767325.1 Spirochaetales bacterium | reverse complement strand
GAGCCGTCAGCCTTGCGTATTCTGCGGGTCGCTTCCAACCCGTTCATCACCGGCATCTGCACATCCATTAAAACCAAATCGTATTTGTTACGGCGCAGTTTCTCCAGGGCCTCTTTTCCATTCCGAGCTATCTCTACCCTGTGGCCCATTTCCGTCAGAAAATATGAAATAGACTTCTGATTGAGTGTATTGTCTTCGGCCAGCAGAATTGAAAGTGAGTAAGTGTGGGATGGAATGACTCCCCCCTGCCGCTCCTCTCTACTCTTCTCTCCTCCGGCCAGCAAGAACTCAATGGTAAAGAAAAAACTGCTGCCCTGTCCGGGAGAACTCTCGACCCAGATTTCACCGCCCATAATCTCTACCAGCTGCCGGGTGATCGAGAGCCCCAGGCCCGAGCCCTGATGCCGTTTCGAAAAACTGGAATCAACCTGTTGAAAGTTTTCGAATATTCGCTCCAGTTCGCTTTCAGGTATACCCATCCCGCTGTCTTTCACCGCAAAACAGAGCTTCACGCTGTCGTGCAGTTTCTTCTGCACACTTACGTTTACGGAGATTCGTCCACGGTCGGTAAATTTGATGGCATTGCTCACCAGGTTCGCCAGTACCTGCTGCACCCGCAGGGCATCTCCGATCAGCACATTCGGAACGTCGTCGGATATGTTGATATCCATCGTCAGTTCAGCGGGTTGTGTGCCCATGAAAAGGGGCAGAATAGCCTTCTTGACGGTATTGCGGAGTAGAAAGGTGTTGTTTTCGATAACAATGTTTCCCGATTCTATCTTCGAGAGTTCGAGTACTTTGTTGATGATATCGAGCAGTGACTCCTCAGCGTCCTTCATGAGCAGGAGCTGCTCCCGCTGCTCCGCATTGAGGTCCGAGCCCAGCAGAATATCCGTCATCCCCATAACACCGCTGAGAGGAGTACGGATTTCATGGCTGATATTCGCCAAGAAGCGGCTTTTCGATTTACTGGCCTCTTCTGCGATCTGCCGGGCCCGTTCGATTTCCCGTACTATTCTGCGGTTCTCGGTGATATCCCTGAAGGTCGCTACGGCGGCATACGGGGCAATCTCGCCGGCTCGAAAAAGGGGTTCGGAGTTTACCGACAGCCAGCGGTAGGAGTCGTCGGAACGCATAACCTTTAGTTCGTAGTTACGGATCTTGCGCCCCTCTTTGAGCGATACGATACTCGGCAGCTCGGATTGAACGGTGGTCTTTCCGTTTCTGTGAAGCACCTTCACATCTTTGAAAATGACCAGCGGATCGAGGCTCGTGTCGTTCCTCAGACCGAACAGCCGCGCCGCCGCCAGATTATAGAACACGATCTTCTCGCTGCGGTCGCGTACGATAAGTCCGCTCGGCATCGAGCGGACCAGCGATCTGAACAACTTTTCAGCGCTTTCGAGTTTCTCCTCGTTGGAGAGCCGGAGGGCAATCTTCTTTAGATAGTCTGCCACCCTGCTCACCTCGCTCATCTGAGCGTCCCGGAATTTCGGAGCTTCAAAGGAAAACAGGGTAAAAACGGCCTGCAGCCCGGACTCGTCCTCGATCGGAATCAGCAGCATCGAGTCAACACCCTGCTCCCGGAGAAGGGGCGAGATCGGATTTTCACGGCTGTTTCGTCTGAAGAGCTGCGGACTGCCTATGCCGGCCGCCCAGTCGCGGGAATCATTGCTGTAAAGAAAACGCAGTATCGGCTCCGGCAGATTGTATGAATATTTGAAATCCAGGTTCGGTTCGTTTTCCCGTTTTATATATACCGCTCCCGCAGAGAAGCCGAAATACTCGGCACTATACTTCAGCAGTTCCTGATATGTATTCTCGGCACTGCTGGCAGAAACAAGGGCCCGGGCCAGCCGGCATTCGATGCTCTCCTCCGTCGTCTGCTTCTGATGAGGTTCCTCAAACAGCACCAACAAATAGCCGCCGCTCTGGGGCTCTGCAAGAACCTGCACCCGCACCTCAATGGTACTCCCGTCGGCATGACCGATACCTGCAGTGAACTCCTGTCCGCTTTCCAGTTTTGTGATGGGCATCAGGGTATGCAGCGGCAGACCTGCAAACATACGCTCATTCTCATACCCGAGCAACTGCATGAAGGGCTGATTGGCGAACTGAATAGTAAGAGCGCTGTCTATTACCATGGCCGGATGCGGCAGCGCATCGATAGATATGCCTTTCATTTCCACGCTCCCATTGGGCTTCCCACAACAGTATGCTCCATATCTGAAAATTTCGAAACAAGGATTTCAATTATTTAACGTTTATTCACAACTTATCATCTTTGTTCTTTTCTGCATTAATTTAATTTTTTTTTGGACAGAACACAAGTTCCATGATATCTTATAAGTGCATCATTAAGTGAGTTCTTTCACATAATCAGGCTTTTTTGGTTCAATATTATATTAAAAAAAGTAAATATTTAATTTTTTGTAGTAATAAAAAACAGTTTATCAATATTTTTTGTACTTCAGAGCTGAGCAAAATAAGTGTGATCACCGGTAATTAAGCGCATAGCGCTATAAAACATAAGGAGGGTGATCTATGGCAGTGGATGCACAGCTAGATCAAAAAGGAACAGACCAGGGGGCCTGTTGCAGCGATCAACTCTCTGAGGAAGAGATGGCCAACCGGATCGATGAGATCATTGATACATTTTCCGGTGTCAAAGGGGCCTTGATTCCCGTCCTGCAAACCGCCCAAAACCTGTTCGGTTATCTCCCCGAACCGGTTCTCAAAAAAGTGAGCCTGCGACTCAACATTCCCTACAGTGAAGTGGCCGGAGTAGTCAGTTTTTACTCCTACTTCTCCACCATACCTCGCGGTAAGAACATTGTGAGGGTCTGTCTGGGTACCGCATGCTACGTTCGTGGAGGTAAAGAGGTTCTGGAGGCAATTCAGGACTATCTCGAAATCGAAGTCGGAGGCACGACCGAAGACCGGGTATTCAGTCTCGAAGTGGGACGCTGCTACGGAGCCTGCGGTTTAGCCCCGGTGGTGATGATCAACGACGACGTTTTTCAGCGCGTAAAACCATCGAAGGTGAAGGACATGCTGGTACCTTACCGGGTTTCTGAACCGTGTGAAGGGGAGGCAGAGTAATGGAAGCGAACATGAAAATTCAGTCGGTCAAAGATCTGGAGAAACGCCAAAAAGCGGCGCAGAAGTCCCGTCCCGAAACCGAACAGGTAATTCACCTGTGTGCCGGTGCCGGTTGTATCGCATCCGGGGCCCTAGAGGTGAAGGATGCACTGGAAAAGGCCTTTGAAACGGCCGGCATTTCGGTTCCCATCAAAGAGACCGGATGTCTGGGACCCTGTGCCAAGGGACCGGTTCTGCTGGTCAAACCCGAGGAAGTCTTTTACGAGGGTGTGAAACCGGAAGACGCCGAAGAGATCGTTCAGAAGCACTTCAAGAAGAAGGAGATGGTAAAACACCTCACCCACCGCAACTTTTCCGACAACCGTCAGGTTGATACCGCCGACAAGGTAGAGTTCTACAGCGGCCAGGCCCGGATCGTACTGCGGAACTGCGGATATATCGATCCCTTGAATCTGGATGATTTTATCGCCGTAGGCGGGTATTCCGCGCTGGCAAAAGCACTTTCTAAGTATACCCCGCAGCAGGTGATCCAAGAGGTAAAGGATTCCGGACTGCGCGGACGCGGGGGCGCCGGTTTCCCGACCTGGCTAAAATGGGAGTTCACCAGCAAAGCCGAGGGCGACGAGAAATTCGTCCTGTGTAACGCCGACGAAGGCGACCCCGGTGCTTTTATGGACCGCAGCGTACTCGAAGGCGATCCGCACAGCCTGATCGAGGGTATGACCCTGGCCGCCTATGCGGTCGGAGCCGACCGCGGCTTTGTATACGTCCGCGCCGAGTATCCGCTGGCAGTCAGCCGTTTCGGTAAAGCCCTGGAACAGGCCCGGGAAGCCGGTCTGCTCGGTGAGAATATAATGGGTACCGATTTCTCATTCGACCTGGAAATACGAATGGGATCGGGGGCCTTTGTCTGCGGTGAAGAGACCGCACTCATCCATTCAATCGAGGGGAAACGCGGCGAACCGCGGCCCCGGCCGCCGTTCCCGGCCCAGAAAGGCCTGTGGGACAAACCGAGTCTGCTCAACAATGTCGAAACCTACACCAACGTTGCCGCCATTATCGATAAGGGGTCCGGCTGGTACGCCTCCTTCGGAACCGAAGAGAGCAAGGGGACCAAGGTCTTCGCACTGGCCGGTGCTATCAACATCAGTGGTCTGGTCGAAGTACCGATCGGCACCAGCCTGGGCGAACTGATCTACGACATCGGCGGTGGAATCCCCGGAGGCAAGCAGTTCAAGGCTGCCCAGATCGGCGGGCCGTCGGGTGGATGTATTCCCAAGCAGTATCTAAATGTTCCTCTGGATTACAATACGCTGAGCGAACTCGGTGCCATCATGGGCTCCGGCGGACTGATTGTAATGGACGACGACACCTGTATGGTCGACGTAGCCCGCTACTTTCTCGAATTCGTGCAGGAAGAGTCCTGCGGAAAGTGTACTCCCTGCCGCGTCGGAACCAAACGGATGCTCGAAATTCTCACCCGTATCACCGAAGGTGACGGTCAGGAAGGCGATATTGAACGCCTGATCGAACTGGGCGAGCAGATTAAAGACACCGCCCTCTGCGGGCTGGGGCAAACCGCCCCGAACCCGGTTCTCTCGACAATCCGCCACTTCCGGCAGGAATATGCAGAACACATCCGCGACAAACACTGTGAGGCCGGCGTATGCGCCGGGCTGGTCAGAGCACCCTGTCAGAGCGCCTGTCCGGCCGGAGTCGACGTACCCGGATTCGTATCGCTGGTCGGTGAGAAGCGTTACGCCGAAGCCCTGCGGCTGCACCGCGAACGCAACCCCTTTGCCGCCGTGTGTGCTCGCGTCTGCTTCCACACCTGCGAAGAGAAGTGCCGCCGTACCACCCTCGACGATTCGGTGGCCATCCGCGGTATCAAGCGCTTCATGGTCGACCAAGAGGTCACCATTCAACTTCCGGAAATTCGCGAGAGTGCTGCCAATGCCAAGCGTAAAATCGCCATTGTCGGTGCCGGTCCGGCCGGTCTCTCCTGCGCCTACTTCCTGGCCCGCCTCGGCTACTCGCCGACGGTCTTCGAGGCCGAACAGCGCCCCGGCGGCATGATGGTACAGACCATCCCGGCGTACCGTCTGCCCAGAGAAACCCTGGCTCGGGAAGTGCGTATGATCGAAAACATGGGCGTGAATATTATTACCGACAGCAAGCTCGGCCGGGATTTCACCCTCAAAGAGCTGCGATCCCAGGGCTACGAAGCGGTATTCCTCGGAATCGGTGCCCCGGTGAACATGCCGATGGGTATACCGGGCGAAGAAGCCGAAGGGGTTGTGCAGGGAATCGACTTCCTCAAGCAATACAACATCCGCGGCTCGGTACCGGTGGGTAAAAAGCTGGTCATTATCGGCGGCGGAAACGCAGCTGTAGATGCCGCCCGCACCGCAATCCGGCTCGGCGCCGAAGAAGTCACTATTCTCTACCGCCGTACCCAGGAACAGATGCCCGCGTACGCCGAAGAGATCGAAGAGGCCTTGCTGGAGGGTGTGAAACTGAAAACCCTCACCCAGCCCATCGCCATCGAGAAAAACGGCGTAGGCAAGGTCAAAGGCGTAACCTGTGCCTGTATGCAGCTGGGCGAGTTCGACCGCAGTGGCCGGCGACGGCCCAAACAGTCGGACCAGCAGAACTTTATCGTCGAAGCAGACCAGGTGATTATCGCCATCGGACAGCAGATCGACTCCAGCCAGTTTGCCGGCGAGTTCGACCTGCACATGGGTGAAAACCGTTTCATCAAAACCAACCCGCTGACCGGACAAACCTCGGTCGACTGGATCTTCTCCGGCGGCGATGCCGCATCCGGACCCGTTTCGGTTGTATCTGCAATCGGCGAAGGTGAAAAAGCGGCGGTGGGAATCGACCAATACCTGACCGGTGAAACCCACGCTTTCTGGCGTGAGGACAAAGAGGTTGATACCTCTTACGATCCGGACGCAGAACCGGTCCCCTACCCGCGCGAAAAAATGCCGGCCATCGAAATCGACCGCAGAAAGAACAACTTTGAAGAGGTTGAACGCAGCTGGTGCGAAAGTGTTGCCATCCGGCAGTGCGAACGCTGTCTGCGTTGCGATTACGGCAAAACCCCTGCAAAAACGGAGAGTAGTGTATAATGAAGATTACAATAGATAACATTACGACTGAAGTGGAAGCGGGAACTACAGTTCTGGAAGCAGCCCGCAAGGTAAATGTAGATATTCCCACTCTCTGCTATCTGGAAGGAATGGAACCCCTGGGCGCCTGCCGCATGTGCGTTGTTGAAGTAGAAGGGGCCAAAAATCTGGTCGCCTCCTGCTCCACTCCGGTGCGAGACGGCATGGTGGTGAAAACCACCAGTGCCCGGGTGCGGGCGGCCCGCCGGACCGTGGTTGAACTCCTGCTGAGCGAGCACGAAGGCGACTGCCAACTCTGCGAACGCGGTGAAGACTGCGAACTGCAGGATGTGGCCAACAAGCTCGGTATAAAGGGGATAACCTACGCCGGGGATAAACCGAAACAGTACTTCGACGAAAGCACTCCGGCCCTGGTCCGCGACACGGGCAAGTGCATCAAGTGCCGCCGCTGTATGGAGGTGTGTAAAGCCGTACAGAATGTCGGCGCGCTGGCCGCCCAGAACCGCGGCTACGCCACCGTCATCGGACCGGCTTTTGCGCAGGACCTCGACACAGTGGTCTGCGTTCAGTGCGGACAGTGTGCGGCGGTGTGTCCCGTCGGGGCGATCACCGAGAACAACCACATTCCCGGAGTGTGGGAAGCTATAGACAATCCCGACAAGCACGTGGTCGTACAGACCGCCCCGGCCATCCGGGCCGCCCTGGGCGAGTGCTTCGACTATGCACCGGGAACCCTCGTGACCGGCAAAATGGTCAGCGCCCTGCGGCGCCTCGGATTCGACAAGGTCTTCGATACCAACTTTACCGCCGACCTGACCATCATGGAGGAAGGCACCGAGCTGCTGACCCGTCTCAAGAGCGTACTGGCGGACAAACAGGAAGCCGCGCTTCCGCAGTTCACCAGCTGTTCCCCCGGATGGATCAAGTTTGCCGAACACATCTACCCCGAGATTTTACCCAATATTTCATCCTGTAAGTCACCACAGCAGATGTTCGGGGCCATGGCCAAGACCTACTACGCCGAGCAGAACAACATCGACCCCAAAGACATCGTGGTGGTTTCCGTAATGCCCTGTACCGCCAAAAAGTACGAGGCACAGCGCGAAGAGATGAACGACAGCGGCTACCAGGACGTCGACTACGTGCTGACAACCCGCGAACTGGGACGGATGATCAAGCAGGCCGGTATCGACTTTCACAAGCTGGAAGACGACCAGATGGACTCCCCGCTGGGTCTCTCCTCTGGTGCGGCGGACATCTTCGCCAACACCGGTGGTGTTATGGAAGCGGCCCTGCGGACCGCCTACGAAATCGTCACCGGACGGGCCCTGCCTGTGGACAACCTGCATGTAACCCCGATTATGGGACTAGAGGGGGTAAAAGAGGCCGCCCTGACCATAGAGAAGCCGCTCAAAGAGTGGTCCTTTCTCGACGGCGTGGAGCTGCGCACCGCCGTAGCCCACGGGCTCGGTAACGCCTCCAAGCTGATCGACCGCATACAGGCCGGCGAAGCGGAATACCACTTCGTCGAAATCATGACCTGTCCCGGCGGCTGTATCGGCGGCGGCGGACAGCCGCGCTTTACTACCGACGAAGTCCGGAACAAGCGCATTCAGGCAATCTATGCCGAAGACGAAGGGAAAAAGCTGCGCAAGTCGCACGAGAACCCGGCTATTCAGGAGATCTACGAAAAATATCTCAGCAAGCCCCTCGGCGAACGCAGTCACCACTACCTGCACACCAAATACACCGAGCGCACCCGGGTATAGACCGTGCTGCGCCGTAGCGAACGACATTAAAAAATCGGGCCGACTGGAACTTCTTCCAGCCGGCCCTTTTTATTGCTCTTTTATTCCGCTTACAGAACTATTCCTGCTTC
>JAASTM010000083.1 GCA_021767325.1 Spirochaetales bacterium | reverse complement strand
GCATCGTGCGCAGTCTGGATCTGCTGCAGCCGATCTATGAGCAGACCGCCGCCTACGGCCACTTCGGGCGCGATGATTTTACCTGGGAGCAGACCGACCGGGTGGATCAGATTCTAAAGGAAACATAAACAGAGGTATTCAGGACCGCCACGGGCCCGCGCGGGTGGGCGGGCGGCTGGTCCGCGCTACCGCCGGCACCACCCGGCCGCGCCCTGTCATCTTTTACTTACATTTCCCTTAGAAATTGAGTATACTGAATACATGATATTTGCCAAAACCCCGCTCAGGATTCCCTTCGGAGGGGGCCTGACCGATTTGAAGAAATACTCCGAGCGCTTCGGCGGCGCGACGGTCAGCGTGACCATCGACAAGTATATCTACGTCGGGCTGAAGACCAACATCGACGGCTACATCAACCTGAAGTACATGGACGTGCACGAGAAGGTCAGCACCATCGACGACGTGCGCCACGACCTGATCCGCGAGTGCCTGCGGCTGATGAAGCTGGACCAGATTCCGGTGGACATCTACATAATGGCCGACCTGAACAGCGAGAGCGGGCTGGGGGGCAGCGGCGCCCTGACGGTGAGCCTGCTGCACGCCATGCACCGCTTCAAGGGCGAGGAGCCGACCCAGCAGCAGCTGCTGGAGGAGGCCAGCCACATCGAGGTGGACGTGCTGGACAGCGCCAGCGGCTACCACGACCCGTCGATCTGCGCCCTGGGCGGGCTGAAGCTGATCGAGTACTACGACGGGGGCATCAGCGGTCGCGAGATCGAGATTCCGGATATTCAGAAAGAGGTGTTCCAGAACCGCCTGCTGTTCTTTTACAGCGGCAAGCACTTCAAATCCAAACCCTCGCTGGACCTGCTAAACACCCAGATGGACAGCGCCCTGGACAGCATGCATCAGATTAAGCAAGTGGCCTACGACATCGAAAAGGCGCTGCTGGAGGGCAACCTGCGCGAGGTAGGGCGGCTGATTCAGGAGCAGCAGCTGCTGAAGCAGAAGCTGCCGGGCCGCTTTTACGACGATTACGTCGGCGAGCTGATCGAGCGCATCAACAACCTGGGCGGCTACGCCCAGCTGCCCGGCGGCAAGATCGGCGCCTTCGTGCTGGTCTACGCCCACGAGGACCAGCAGAACAAGATTCGCTCCCAGCTCTCGGACCTGCGGGAGGTGAAGATCAACTTCTCCTTCGAGGGCAGCCGGTCTTCAGCCTTGTAGGCCGGGCTGCTAGGGAGCCGGTAGTGCAGTGCCGGCCGGCCGCGCGGGGCTGAGACCAGGACCAGGAGCGCACGGACCGCCCGCTCAGTACGAACTATTACGATCGAATTCGCGAGTTTCCCGGACGATTTCGAGGATTTCCGGGGTTTTTACACTGCTTTTAATACCGGGTACATCCAGAGGAGATTTTTCTTCGGTTCTTTTGATCGGTACCAGTTTGAACTGAGTAACGTCTTTTTTACTGATTATTACCTCTTCGTTTAAAGCCAAATTCATAAAGCCAAATTCAGGAGCGAGGCCAGTTTTTGCCGGGCTTCGGAATAGGTAAATACCCGCATTTTATACCTACTAAGTTTCAAACTCGAGAATATTGCGCATAAACTGATGAAAATCGGCGAGATGTGTAGTCAGGATGGAGTGGACTATGTGCCAGTCGATTTCTTCGTATTCGTGGACGGCAATGTTTCGGAATCCGACGGCACTTTTGAGATGCTCGGCAAGTGTGGCGGGAATTACCTTTTCCCGGCTTAAAAGAGAAAAGACTTCCCCCATGGTTTCGGGGGGCTGAATGCTGAGCTCCGATAAAGTGTGCAGCCCGATGTCGACGGATAACTGTACCGCTCGCTCGAGGTTGATTGAGATGATATCCTGTAGATCATAGTCTTCTACCAATGTTTCCCATGTGGCTGGTCGCTTTTCCTCTAAGCGGTCGAGGCAGTGCTTCAAGGAGGCCATTTTTTTGAGAATAATCCCGTTATTCATACAGGCTCCTCTCGAGTTGCCGGCGGCGAATCGCGGTGATCTGCGGGGCCAGGTCGGTTTGATAGTCCATCATCTCTATTGACTTGTTGCCGAGAAACTGCGGATTATCGTTGAGCAGTATTTTTCCCTTGGTGAGGACCTCAGTGAGGTAAAGCCCCTTGGCCCGGCGTAGGTCGCGCAGATCGACTTCGCGCTTTAAGAGGGAGGTCGCCTGCAAGTAGTGGCGGGTGAGTGTCTCGGGCGATAGCTCGGTTTCGGCGGCGATTGCCAGATCGATGTCGCTGCCGGCGCGGAGTCGGCCGGCGGCGGCCGAACCGTAGAGGATGCAGGTGTGGATTCCTTCACGCTTGAAATAGTCGAGGAGCTCATAAAGACCCGGGATTTCCGCTTTCATACTTTGATAGTACCACGGGGCCGCGGGTTCTATCTATAAGAAACTCGTAGTGATAGCACTGGAAGAGGGGCAGTTTCTCGATGCAATTTACAGCTTCCTTTTTCACCCTCTTCCTGGGTTTAGGTTTACAAAAGGTAACAAAAAATGATACCTTTTGTATACTATTATATTATGCAGGTAATGAAGAAGCTTCGAAACACCCTAGAGTCTCTTTCCGATCGCGAGCACTATTTGTTTAGAGTGAGTGATTTCTATTCAGTGTTCCCAGAGCATAGTTATGCCGCTTTAAAAATGTTGTTGAGCCGGGCTGTGAAGGATGGACTGCTGGTAAGGGTGTGTCGTGGTATTTACCTGAATCCACGGGTGGAGTATCCGCGGGGATTAGTTTTATATCATACCGCTGCAAAATTACGCGCCGGAGAGTTCAACTATTTAAGCTTGGAGACTGTGCTGAGTGAAGCCGGTGTTGTTTCACAAATTCCAATCGCTTGGATAAGTTTGATGAGCAGCGGGCGGACCTATACAGTGGAGTGTGGTGAGTTCGGCTCTATCGAGTTTATTCATACGAAAAAGCAGCCCGATGATATTGCCGACAGACTGATATATGACTCCCGTTGCAGGCTTTGGAGGGCGTGCGTCGGCTTAGCGTTGGAGGATATGCGCGCGACCGGCCGTTCCATGGATTTAATCGATTGGGGGGTTGCGGATGAGCTTGTTTGATACTCTTGTGGACCAAGTATTGGAGCGTAATCGGGAACTGACAGCGCTACAGCCGGTTGTGGAGAAGGAAATTCTGCACCATGACATTCTGCGGGAAATGGCGCAGTCCGGGTTTTTGCGGACACTCACCTTTATTGGTGATACATGCCTGCGGGATTGTTACGGGTCACCCAGATTGGGCGAGGATCTCGACTTTTCAGGTGGAAGCGATTTCGACCCTGCCAAGCTGAAAGATCTAAAATCGAACCTGGAGGGGTCTATAGCAAAGCGTTACGGCTTAAAAGTAAGTGTAAGCGAACCACAGCGGGCGGAAGGGGATACAAAAACCTGGAAGGTAAGAATCATAACCCGACCCGAGCAGGCACATCTTCCGTCTCAACGAATTCATATTGATGTATGTTCAGTTTCAAGTTTTGAAACTCAGCCGGTGATGTTGAGAAATCATTATGGCGTCGATTTTGGAACTTCTGGATTGATTCTCTATGCAGAAACGCGTGAAGAGATTTTTGCGGACAAAGGTCTCCTGGCCCGCGTACACAAGGAATAGTGCAGCCGGGTCGGAGCCGCTTATCTTCATCCAATACTTCATTCCGAAATCCAAGATGAGAACGAGCTCTCTTTTGTGATTGTCGCGCCAGTAATAGAGCTGCAGTTTTTCCCAGTAGTTGTTGTAATTTTTATGGTAGGGATGAACTCTGAAGATGATGAAACTCGCCTCGAGCACTGAAATCAATTCTTTGACGGTGTTATGTGATATACCGCAGTCTTTGCTTATTGCCTGATATATAAAGATAGCATTATTGTACAAATTGTCATTTGAATAATAGATATGTACACTTTGAACCTGCTTATAGCATAAGCGGCGCGCTTTTGTTAGTATTGCGCCGGAACGGAACCATAAGGAGAGCGAAATGAAGCAAACAACGGCGGTATTTGTCTCCGGGCCGCCGGCCAGCGGGAAAACTACCTTTGCCCGCGGGTTGGCACGGAGACTGAATATGAGCTTTATCGACCTGGATACCCTGTCAGAACCGTTTTTGCGACCCTACCTGGCGCAGCAGCCCGGGTATAAGGATTCGCAGGAGTATCGCGATTCTATGCGCGACCGCGAGTACGAGGCGCTGGTGCTGCACGGCTCCAGCGGGGTCACCGACGAGGAGCTGCGGCGCATCATCAGTACCAAGTTTGCGAAAATCAACATCGGAACGGTACTGCGAAAAACCTTCATCAATTCGATCCGGGAGACCCTGCAGGCCCAGCCCAACCTGAAGGCCCACGATAAACTGCTGCAGATTTCCAGCGGCGCAGTAGTGGAAAAAGTGAAGGAAAAAATCCGCATTCTAAAGATCGACGGGAAAGCCTCTCTTTACGTATAAAAACCACCTCCTTTTTCTTACCGGCCCTTTTCGCGAGTTGAGGGCCGGTTTTTTTATAACGACATGGTAAAGCGGAAGACGCCGGTGTCGGGGAAGCTGAAGCGTTCCAGGGTGGGGTAGTGGTTGAAGGAGTAGCCGAGGATTATCCGGAAACCGACCGAGTCATCGGATACTATCTCCCAGTTCAGGGCGTAGCCCAGCAGCAGACGCAGGACCTGCCAGCTGTCCTCGAACAGGGTGTCCACCTCTACATTGAAGACCCGCCAGCGAACGACGTAGTTGGAAATTATACCGCCTATTATAGGGGTGTATAATTTTGTTGACAAGTTTTTCCGGCTGGGAGAGAATATTACCAACAAAAAACATATGTAAAATGGGAGGTTTCAAATGCGACATAGCTTCAGTTTGGCCTTCTACTCGGTTGTGCTGTTTTTCTTTCTGATTATCTCATGCCAGTCTGCTGTTGACCCGCCCTTTGATGTGCAGACCGCCGCCGAACGGCGGGGTACGATGGTCGGCGGATTCGGCGAGTACGTGATGACCCATCCCGAGGCTGAGCGGGTGCTGGTGCACCGCGAGGCCTATGCGGTTACGGAGGCGCCCCAGGCCGGCGAGCTGCCGGTGGACCTGTACTATCCGCCGGAATTCCGTTTTGACAAAGCGCTGCCGGCGGTAATCGTGGTGGGCGGCAATGTGAACTGGTCCTCCAACGTGACGCTGGCCGAGCTGCTGGCGGCCAATGGCTTTTTAACGGTGGTGCCGGAGACCCTGCAGATGGTAAAGGACGATGCTCCCGACCAGCTGATTGCACTGCTGGAGCGTTTGCTGGAGGATGCCGAGCGGCTGTTCATCGATACGCAGCGACTGGCCATGTGGACTGAAGGGCATCCCTCGTCGCTGGCGTTGCAGGTGGCCATGGACCGGGAGGCGGGGTTCCACGATGGGTTGCAGGCGGGGGTGTTTGTATCGCCGGTGATGACCTTCGCCCAGAACAGTTTTGAGTACGACCCGGCCTGGATAGACCCGCAGCTGCCGGTGTTGATTGCCCGCGGGGAGAATGACAGCTTTTACGAGGTAAAGGCCTCGGTGAAGATGTTCAGGCAGGCCGCGAAAGAGGCGGGCAGCGAGGTGAGATACCTGGAGGTGGCCGGCGGAAACCACAACTGGATGACCAAGTATGATTCCGAGGCTTCGCACCAGGCGATTGAGGCTGAAATCGGCTTTTTGAAAGAGCACCTGTAGGCCGCCCGGGGGCGGGCGGGGATGCCTGGAGTCGCCCGAGGTCAGCCGGAATCGCGCGGGGGCGGGGCGCTGGCTCTATAAAAATAAAAATTGACAGAGTTCGGTCTACGGCGCGATAATTTAGATAGAAAGTTAATTATTCTCAACTGCGGTTCTGTTTAATCCATACAACGGCGTATTACTCATTATCTCAATACGGGAGGACGTGTATGCGTAGTTTTAGGATTCTGGCGGCCAGTTTGCTGCTTGCGGCTTGTGCCGCGGCGCCACCGCCGTTCGAGGTGGAGTCGGGGGCTGAGAAAATGGACAGTGCTGTAGTGGCGTACGGCAGCTGTGTGTATCAGCCGAAGGGTGTGGAGCGGGTTATGGTGCACCGCGAGGTGTACCCGGTGCAGACCGAGCTGGAGGAGGGGAGGTTTCCGGTCGATTTTTATTATCCGCCGGGATATAACTTCAAGCGGCCGCTGCCGACGGTAATAATGGTAGTGGGGAATGTAGACTATTCGTCGCACGTGAGCTATGGCTGTATGATGGCAGCTTCGGGATTTCTTGCTGTCGCGGTTCATACGAAGGACAATTTGCATCAGTATTCGGACGTACGTCTGGAGTCGCTGCTGGAGCAGGTGCTGGCGGATGCCGAGCGACTGCGGATCGATACAGGGCGGGTGGCGGTATATAGCACCGGGCTGTGCGCCGCGCGGGCCCTGGCGGTGTTGATGGATCGGAGTGCTCCGGTTACGCCGCTGGTAAAGTGCGCGGTGCTTGCTTCTCCTTTGATGTACATCGGAAAGGCGGGGTTTGAGTACGATACTGCCGCCATGAATGCGGACATTCCGATGCTGATTCAGCACGGCAGCGAGTGTGAGTTCTGGGACGTGAACCGCACTACCGAATTGTTTAGGGCAGCTGCCGAAGAGATCGGTATGGATATTACCTATTACGAGGTTGAAGGCGGAACGTATTTCTGGGATCAAAAGGACCCGACCCCGGCGGGAATTGAGGGCGTAAAGGCACAGATCGCGTATTTGAAGAAGCATCTGTAGGAGTATTTTCTCAGCTTGACGGCCGGGTAGGGGTGAATTACACTTGTGTTCATCTTAAAAACCCGGGATGTAAGAATGAGTTTTACCGACCTTCTGAAGCGTTTCAACGAGGCCTTTTTTGCTCAAGAGGAACCTGTGCAGGAAACCGAAGAGGACCGGTTTCTGCGGTTTTACCGGAATCTGCTTGCGGAGATTTCCTCGCACATCGAATATCAGCGTGACATGACCGACAGCGTCGGCGAGAAGTCGAAAGTTCTGAAGCCCTTCAAGGTGGAAGAGTACGCTGAGCGGATCAACGAGTTTTTCCGCAAACTGGAGAAAGAGGGACGCGGTCGGGACCTGGGGAGGGACCGCAGTCGGGGCCGCACCCTGCCCGAGCCAACGGTGGCGAACCTGTTTTTCATGATTCTAGCTCTGCCGGGGCAGGAGCAGCCGGCGGTGTCCGGCGAGATCCGGCGCCGTATTTTCTCGCGGGTTGTCGTACGTTACGCCGGAGATACGGAGCGCCAGCCGGCGGAGCTGTTGAAATCTCTGTACGAACGGTTGAAGCACGGCCGCGGGGACGTGTTCGGCTCCGATAACCAAGAGCTGATGGAGATGCTGCGCAGCGCCGCCACCTATATTGATGTGGAGCTGCGGGAGGCTGAACCAGACCCGGGCTTTACGATGGCAGCCGGAGGGCCGGCTACGGAGCCGCCGGGCGGGAACGCAGAGACAGACGGCCTGCGGCGCGAGCAGCTTATGAAGCTGCTGGATGCATCGGTGAAGATAAAAAGTGAAAAAGACCGCCGCGCGCTGCTGAATCCGGCCGCCGGGTTGGATTTCGTGGTTACGGGAGTGGTACGGCTGACCGCCGCCTTTGTGCTGTTGTTCAATACGGAAGCGCTGGCTGAGTTTCTTAGCGAAACGGCGGAGAAACCCGGCCAGCTTGATTCGTTCATGGCGGTGATTGACCTTTTGGGCTTGGCGCTGGTGCTGTGGACGCTTGTGTCGGCGGTCGGCTTCGGCCGGCGGATGGCCCGCAGGCAGGTGTACAAGCGGCTGAGCACGCGTTTCGAGGAGCTGGGGTGAAGCGAGAACCTGAAGAGCCGGCGGATATACTTAAGGCCGCCCTGGCGGCTGCTTTATGCGCCGGCGAAGAAATTTTGCGCGTGTATTCCAGCGCCGATTTTCATATCCAACAAAAATCCGACCAAAGCCCCATAACCCTGGCCGATACCCGTGCCCATGCAGTGATACAGCAGCAGCTGGCGCACAGCGGGCTGGCGTTGCTGAGCGAGGAGGGGGAGGCCGTACTGTTTGAAGAGCGGCGGAACTGGGAGGATTACTGGCTGGTAGACCCGCTGGACGGCACCAAGGAGTTTATCAAGCGCAACGGTGAGTTTACG
>JAASTM010000082.1 GCA_021767325.1 Spirochaetales bacterium | reverse complement strand
TACATTCATAGAATCATCACTCATTGTCGGTCCTCCGATTAAATTGAAGTTATTTTATCCTTTTACGGCACCGGCCGTTAAACCCATGATCAGACTTTTTGCTGCTGTAAAGGTGAATATAAATGCGGGAATTGCAATTATGGTTGCAATTGCGGTTATCTTCCCCCATTCGGTGCCGGTATCAGTTAAAAAAAGTGACACCGCTACCGGCAGTGTACGTGTGTTGCGGTTTGTCAACACCAGACTCAGGATGAACTCGTTCCAGCTGATTCTAAAGGTGAATATACTGGCTACGGAAATACCGGGGGCAATCAATGGAAGTATGATGCGCCTGAAGGTAACCATATGCGAGCATCCGTCGATCTGCGCCGACTCCTCCAGCTCCTTCGGGACCTCCATTATAAAAGTGCGCAGCACCCAGATATTAAACGGCAGATTGAGCGCCACATATACCAGGGCTAAACTCATCCTGGCGTCGCTTATACCGAGCCGGTTATAGAGCAGAAAAATAGGAACCACCAAAATAACCGGAGGAACCATCCGCATCAGCAGCGTTCCGAGTACCACCAGTTTTTTGCCCTTGAATTTGAAGCGCGCGAGCGAATAGGCGCCCAGGGCTCCGGCGGTGACACTCAACACAGTAGCTGTGGCCGCTACAAAAATGCTGTTGAAAAAGTAGGTAAAGAACTTTCCCTCGAACAGAACTTCCTGATAATTCCGGAATGTGGGAATAAAGATCCACTTCGGCGGAATACTGAAGGCATCGACCTCGTTTTTCAGTGAGGTCGCAATCATTTCGTAAATCGGAAAGAGTGCGAACACGGCAAACAAAATGATAAATGTATACCGCAATACAACCGCTACATGTTGTCTTCCTCTCATACTAAGCCGTGGCATGATCAGTTCTCCTTATTCCGCAGGTTGCTGATGATGAGTGCCAATGACAAAATAACAATCAGCAGCAAGAGCAGCACCGCAATTGCTGATGCTAATCCGAGCCTCTGGCTTACGAAAGCCGATTTATACAAGTGCAGGCTCATCACCTCAGTTGACACTCCCGGTCCGCCATATGTCAGGTTAAAAATAACTACCAGACTTCTGAATGCATCTATGAGCCGCAGAATAGCGGTGACCCCCAGAATTGAGGCGATATAGGGCAGCTTTACCCGCAGGAGCTTCTGCATATAGTTGGCCCCGTCCACGACGGCCGCATCTGAAAGGTCCTGTGGGACGCCCTGCAGCGCTGCTAATGCCAGGAGAAAGACAAACGGTGTCCACTGCCACACATCCGCTATAATGACGGAAAACAGGGCAATATCAGGATTCGACAACCACCCCACCGGCTCAAAGCCCATGCTGGTGATAAAATAGTTGATTTTGCCGTAGGCAGGGTTATACATGAAGCGCCACATTACACCGACCACAACCGGTGCAACCATTATTGGCAGCACAAACAGGGTTCTGAAAAACCGCAGTCCCTTCAGTCCGGACTCGAGCAGCAGCGCCAGTACGAGCCCTACCACAATTTCTATAACTACCACGCTCAAAACAAAGCGAACCGTAACCGATACACTCGTACGGAAGTTCTCGCTTTTGAATAGTTCGATATAATTGCGCATACCGACAAAAATTGGATCATCAGCGACGTTACGCAGCAGCCACTCAAAGAAACTCAAGCGCAGCCCCATTATGATCGGGATGAGCAAAATCAGCACCATTACGAGCATCGATGGCAATAGAAATAGCATTGGGGTCGATTTTTCGCGAAGGGAAAGAGAATTCATGCAACTCCTCCATTTGGCAAAACCAGACCGCCGCCCCAAGGTGCGGCGGCCTGTAACGAATTCAATAGTTCATGTCAGTCGATGTATCCCGCACGAACGAGTACATCTCGAATCGGCGCAACCGCATCCTGCATAGCCTGTTCAGGAGTTTTCTCCCCTGTAAGGGCCTGGTTGATATACACTCCGATAGTGCTGTTAATCTCGCCCCACTCGGGGATGATTGGACGCCAGTCGGGATTGGCGTACTTCAGCTGCTCAGCCAGTACCTTGAACTCGGGGTACTCTTCCTGCAGAGCAGGATCATTCACTGACGACATACGGAAGGGTGCTCCGCCGTTTTTGATGATTTTTCTTTCTGTCTCTTTCATGGTAAGATACTGCATGAAGAGAAATGAAGCTTCCGGATTGGTGGCGTTTTTCGGTATTGCCAGACCGAATCCGCCGGTTTCCGAGCCTGCTGTTTTTGCGGTCGGATGTAATGCATACCCGACCTTGCCGACTACCTTCGACTTGGTAGGATCATTGACCGCACCGGTAAACACGCTGGCATCCAGATACATGGCGGCATCACCCTGAAGGAAAGCCTGCCACTCTTCATCCTGGGTATAACCGGTCATTCCCGGAGGTCCGTATTCGACCATCTTTTTCATGAACTCGATGGTTTGGATTGATTCGGGCTTGGTGAAGGCCGGTTCCCAGGTTCCCTTCTCGAGAATACGAGCTCCGTAGGGAGATGCGTGCAGCAGATACCCGTGGGTTGCATGATGGCCAGAGGCACCGCGCATTGTCAGACCGCCGACTCCGTCGATGTTTTCATGTACAAATTTTGAAACTTCGACCAGATCATCATAGGTTTCGGGAACTTCTATGTCGTATTCATCAAACAGATCTGTCCGGTACACAAGAAAACTGGTCTCCGAACCGAAGGGAAGCCCGTAGAGTTTCGCACCATCGCCGTTCATGTAGATGTTTTCACCACCGGCTATCCCGGTAACCTCTACATAGCCCGGTACCAGATCGTCGAAATCGTAATCGGGTACTGCAATTTCTGGATTGTCGAAAAACGGCTGCAGAGGTTCAATCATGTCTCCCATTGCATATTCGGCCTTCCACATAACCACCATAGACACCATGTCATAGTCGCCGGAAGGTTTGCTCATTTCGAGAACTTGTTTGTCGTGCATCTTTATGTACTGCAAGAGATCAATCTCAACGTCGATACCGGTCAGCTCTTCGAACTCTTCGATTACACCCGAATCCATGGTAGCATTGTAGTGTCCATGGTTCGGCCAACAGGCCACAATAGTCTGGCCCTCGAACTGCCGCCAATCAAAACCGTCCGTGCTTTCAGCAGCGGCCGGAGCCTGATCCGCTTCCTGTTGTCCTCCCGCCCACACTGTTGCCGTCACCAGAATTGCGATCAGAGCAACAATTAGACCTATTCTTTTCATAGAATCCTCCTCTATTATTTAGAGCCAACCGGCTCAGGAATCCTGAAAATGTGCACTTTTTAGAACCGACACTCGAGATAAATATGCTATTGCAGATGCGAACGAAAATACTTCGCCCGTTCGTAATGCTTTGCAATGACCGATATGAGTTGCTCGCTGTCGCGGGCTCTCAAAGCAGTGACAATTTCTCCATGCTCCTTGACAGCATCGTGGAGCCGTTCCAGTAATTTTTCCCTGCCGAGTTTTTCTTCAAGATCTTTGAAGAGTGTAATTGCCTGGGATGAAAGCAAAGTGAGCAGTGAACGTAGTACTGGATTTTCTACCATATCTGCTATTTTCAGATGGAAGACCATGTCTTCATCAAAACTGACCAGACCTTTATCGATTTTGTCGGCAATACTGCGGCTTACCGATTCGAGCTCTTCGATTTGTTCATCGGTTACAGTTCTGACTGCACTTTCAGCTGCATATTTCTCCAGTACGAATTTAACATCCATCAGAGCTTCCAGGTTCTGATCGTTCAGCTTCAGAATGTTAGTAGCAAGACTTTCAAGTGCATCGATACCGATTGCCGCTACATAGGTACCGCTCTGAGGCACGGTTTTGAGTATTCCATATGTTTCCAAGCGTCGAAGTGCCCGTGTAACATGGCCTCTTCCGATCCCGACCCGTTCCTCGATCCTTTTTTCCGATGGAAGACGGTCTCCCGGTTTGAGGACTCCCTCATGAATCATGTCTCGAATCTGCTGGATAATTTTGTCGGCAGGGTCTTCCATGTCGATAGGCTGAAAAAAATCTATAGCTCGTTTGGACATTCAACTCACCTGTTTATAATATTAGTTGCTAATAACTACCAACTACCTGGCAGTTATTATACCACACTTCTCTTAGGAGTCAAAAAGTTTTTAAAAAATAATAAAAAGCCCCGAGAAGGTGATCACTCCTCAGGGCCTGAAAGCAGGGCTGTTATCCAATCAAAGAATCAGTAAATAAACAGAATTGCCGCCCCCCCGATGGCTACAAAGGTACCGATTACCACTTTCAAAGTGATGGTTTTCTTGAGTACAAAATAGTCGAATGGCAGCAGCAGAATCGGGCTTACTTGTATGAGCGCGGTGACAACTCCAACCGGTGCAACCCGCAGGGCATATAGGGACAAGAGTACTCCCAAGATTGGACCCATAGCCGCAGCCGCGGATAGTAGTGCCGTGAGCTTAATATAACGCATCTTCCTGAAGTCGGAAACAAAGCTTTTACGGCAGAGCGAAAAAATGATCAAACCTGCCAGTCCGGCAATAATTCTCAAATAAGTACCGCTGATCGGATGCACCGTATCTACAATAGCGGCCTTGGAAAGAATATTTGCCAGGGCTTGAGCCAATGCCCCGGCCAGCGCAAAAGGCACTCCGAGATTGTGCTTCTTCTCTATCTGTCGTTTGCGGTTATTCATCTTTTCTTCATGAATAACCCACATCACCCCGCCGGTAGTAATCAAGATACCGCTTATCTGCATAAGGGTGAGCACCTCGGACAGGGCAAACCACGATATGACCGCCCCAAAAATCGGTGCCAGAGTGAGTATAACCAGAGTTTCGCGTACTCCGATTAATGTAAGCGCTCGAAAAATAAACAAATCTGCTATAGTAAAGCCAAGCAATCCGGAGATCGAAAACAGCATCAGGGTTTCATTACTGATGTGGACCGGAAACACAAAACCGGTAAACAGGTAGTGCACCAACAGTAGCGGCGGAATCGCCAGCCACAAGCGCATATGGGTGACCGTGTTCGATCCTATTCGTTTTCCCACATACGACCATACGGTTGACACAGTCGCAAAACAGCCTGCGGTAAGTATCGCCATCAGTTCGCCAACAATCGCAGTCATTCTAGTTATATCCTCCACACGTTATGTATTTAAGGCCTTTTTGCCCGGAGGGATTATAACATATGCGTTCCACTTTATGGAAAATTATTTCATTTTATGAGATATTTGCGTGATGATGCGAATGATGTTCGTGGGCCGGCAGATCGGCAATTTTAATTCCCTGCCGGTCGAGGAAATGCTTGGTAAAGAAGGTTCCCTCCTGGCAGGTGAGCCGGCCGCCGCATTCGCACTCTCCGCACAATCCAACACCGCAATGAGTGGCTGTTTCAGCGGACAGATAGATATCTTCACCCTCAGTTCCGAACTCTTCAGCAGTATCTACAGCCTTGCGCATAAAATCGGGTGGACCGATAGTATACAAGGCCCATTCTCCACTCTCAGATAATCCACCCTCAATCAGCCTATCCCGCCAATACCCAATTGCCCGGGCCGGGACACCATCATCGGGTACGATACTCAACCGGGCATGCGGTTCGATCCCATCCGGTACCAGAATGTCATTCTTGTGGCTGGTCGCATACACTACCTCCACACCGCTTCCCCGCTCCGACAGCTCTTTCGCCAGCTGCGGCACCACTGCAATTCCAGTGCCCCCCGCAAGGATGAAGACTTTCTGCTTCCGTGTGAGGGGAGCGGCCTCACCATACACCCCGCGTACATACACGGTGTCTCCCACCTTCACATTATACAGTGCCCCGGACACCGGTCCGCGGTCCTTAATGAAAAAGCTGAGCGGTTCGGCCTCGGCAATGGAGAAGGGTTTCTCCCCTATTCTCGGCAGCCATACAAATGCAAATTGACTCGAGGAATATTCGAGAGAACCATCCATTTCGATCAGCGCAGTCCCGTGTCCGCCGCTCTCACGGCGCTTCACCTGATAGGGATGGTACTGCATGACTCTTTTATCATTGAGATAGTTTCGGGATGATTTGGTAGAATTACTCAGAGTTACTCCGGCAGCCTCAGCGACCAGTGCATCGGTGAAGTTCCGCCAATCCCGCGGATGAAGCCGCGCAAAGACAGATCCTACTCCTACAACATTTGCCCCGGCTGCGCTCATGCGCCGCACATCTTCACCAGTTTCCACACCGCCGATACCTATTATTGGAATCTCCGTTCCGACGGCCTTTCGGATTTCCGCAACCTTAGCACGCGCAATATCGGCAATCCAGCGTCCCGAAGCACCACCACGATTCCCGCGATTGTTCTGCAGTACCGGCTCTCCGGAATGCGGCTCTGTGTACAAGCGCGGCCCCACAGTATTAATCGCAGTTATTCCGTCGGCCCCGGCGGCTACCGCCGCTTCAGCGATAGCACCGATATCATCCACGTTCGGTGTGAGCTTCGGAAACAGTGGTAAACCGGTTACCGCCCGCACCGCCGCTACATATTCGTACACCAGTTGCGGATCGGTACCAATGCTCATGCCATACCCTTCGGCGGCATGCGGACAGGAAAGATTCAGCTCGAGAATATCGGCTACCTCTTCAAAGTTTTGCGCCAGCTGAGCGAACTCCTCCGGACTGCTGCCGGAAACGGACACGTTCAGAAGCGCCCGCAGCTCATGGCTTGCCCGCAGCTGCCGCAGCTCTTCCAGGCCCTTTTTCATTCCGGGATTGCGAAGGCCTACCGAATTTCCGAAATTGCCCACACCCGCTTCCACTATTACCGGCTCGGAATTGCCCGCATTCGGCTCTACCTGATAGCTCTTGGTTGTAATAATGTGCACCGCCGGCAGATTGATATCTACTTCTCTGATAATACCGGGCCGCGTGGTTAAAACTCCGGAAACAGTCGCCAGCTTAAACCCGGGCTCGAGAATTGTGTTGACTATATTATTCGACATTACCCAGCTCCGTATTCAACTTGCGCAGATTCGCTACTACTGCAGCCGGCCAATCCTCCGGAACCGGTTCCTTTCGCTTTACCCAGGGATGTGTGATGCCGCTGGAAGAATTGATTCGGGCCAGCTGCAGCGGATATCCGCTGCGGTGGAGAATCTCGACAGTATCGGCGGCGTTTCCACCCTGCCCGCCTACTCCCGGGATCAACAGGGGGATCGAGTGGGGCGCGTACATTTCAGCCAGCTCCTGCAACTCCTGCGGGCTGGTTGCTCCCACCACCGCTCCGCCAGTGCCGTACTCCTGGTTCCAACTGATGATCTTTTGGGCTACATGCACATACAGGGGTACTCCATCGGCTGTTCGCAGATTCTGTAGTTCCTGTGCGCCGGGGTTACTGGTTCGGTTCAGCACATATACTCCGCCGTACTGTTCCTCTGCCAGACTCAAAAACGGTCCTACCGAATCGCTGCCCATGTACGGGGAAACTGTAACCGCATCGGCCTTCCAGACCAGGAAGGCTTCCTCGGCATAGTTTCGTGAAGACCGGGCGATGTCACCGCGTTTCATGTCCAGAATCACCGGGATGTCCGGAAATTCGAGCCGCAGCAGCTCCATGATTTGAGCCAGCGCCCGGCTGCCTTCGCTGCCCCCCTCTAAGGGGGCGTCGAGGGCGTGAAAATAACCGATATTCGGTTTGAAGGCCCCCGGAAACACCTTCTCCTGGCGCATCTGAGCAAAAATCGGCTCAAAAAAATGCAGCACCCGTCTGCCGGGCGACAATTCGGGATAGGGTAACGCCTCTATCACCGGATCGATTCCCATGCAGGCTATGCTGCCGGTCTGCTTGGCGCTCTCGCGGAGCGCCGCACAATAGTTTGCAGCTGTACTCATGCAGCCACTACCTCCCGTTTCGGCGGGAATCCGTGTTTCTCACCCCATCCGAAAGGATCGTCCCGCCATGCCAGCAGAGCCCGTTCCTCCTCGGGATTTATCGCATTGATGTTCCGGGCAACCTGAATCAGCGTATCGTAATCCAGAATCGTTTGTGTGTTGCAATGTGGATCGAGCTCGGCAAAGCGGGTACGGGCTTTTTCGAGGCCGTAGCTGAAAATTGCCAGACACCAGCTAATGTCGCCGTGGGCCTGCCGCACTGCCTCAACCGCCTTGATCGAACTTCCACCGGTAGAAATGAGATCCTCGATCAGCAGGACCTTTTG